>CARXKP010000069.1 GCA_949096025.1 uncultured Eubacteriales bacterium | reverse complement strand
TTCTTTTATATTATATATTTAATATATATAAATTTTTTTAATAAATTTATAAAAAAGACTTAAATTTTTTATTATTTTGTGATATAGTATATATTGTAAATGAGGTTAAAACTATGGGAAAAATTATTGCATTCGCA
Source organism: uncultured Eubacteriales bacterium (assembly GCA_949096025.1). GTDB lineage: Bacteria > Bacillota > Clostridia > Christensenellales > UBA1242 > Caccovivens. The sequence continues at coordinate 1,836 of CARXKP010000069.1, read as the reverse complement.
AATCAAAAAGGTGGAGTTGGAAAAACTACCACTTGTATCAACCTTGCTGCTTATGTTGCTGCTATGGGAAAAAAGGTTTTAGTTGTCGATCTTGACCCACAAGGCAATGCTACAAGCGGACTTGGTATTGATAAAGATAAAGATCTTAAAACAGTCTATGATCTTATCTCTGGAGAATACAGAACTCAAGAAGTTATTCTCCCAACACTTGTTGAAGGCCTTGATATCCTTCCATCTACCGTTGACCTTGCTGGAGCAGAAATCGAAATGATTAATATGCCTCAAAGAGAAATGGTTATGAAAGGTATTCTTGGTAATGTTAAAGACAACTACGACTTTATTATGATAGATTGTCCACCTTCACTTGGACTAATTACAGTGAATGCTTTGACTGCTGCAAATAGTGTAATAATACCAATGCAATGTGAATATTATCCACTAATGGGTATTACACAACTTATGAACACAATTAGACTTATTAAATATCATTTAAATCCTTCTATTGATGTTGAAGGAGTTGTAATGACTATGAAGGATAAAAGGTCAAATCTAACTAATGAGGTAAGCGATGAAATCTTAAAGTTCTTTGGAAAGAAAGTATTTTTTACTTACATTCCTAGAAACATAAGACTTGCTGAAGCACCAAGTCACGGTGAACCAATTCTAGTATATGAGCCAACTTCTAAGGGTGCAGATGCATATTTATCACTTGCAGAAGAATTTTTAGATAGAAATAATGTTAAATATACACCTATAACTAAAGATACAAAAATTAAATTAAGAGAGGTAAACAATGGATAAGAAAAAAGGATTAGGAAGAGGGCTTGAAAGCCTATTTGCAATGTATGATAATACAGAACCAATGCAAGAAAGTATAGAAAATAAAGAACAAACAAAGGTTGTAGAAAGAACGGTAGAATCACCAAAACCACAACAAACAGTTACTCCTACAGTTACAACTGAAAAAAGATCAAATAGTGACGGCATTACTGAACTTGATATATATAAAATTCAGCCAAATCCAAATCAGCCTAGAAAACACTTTGATGAAGAAGCACTGCAGGAACTTGCTAGTTCAATTAAGTTACACGGTGTAATCCAACCACTTGTTGTAAATAAGACTGACGACAATACTTATCTTATAATTGCAGGTGAAAGAAGATGGCGCGCATCAAAAATAGCAGGAATTGAAAAGGTACCTGTTGTAATTAAGAATTATACAGAAAAACAAATAAGAGAAATATCTATTATTGAAAACTTACAAAGAGAAGACTTAAACCCTATTGAAGCGGCAAGAGCAATTAAACAATTAATGGATGAATATCATTTAACGCAGGAAGTAGTATCTGATAGAATAGGTAAAAGTCGTTCAAGTGTTGCTAATACTTTAAGATTACTTACTCTTTACCCAGATGTAATTAAAATGATTGAAGACGGCAAACTTTCTAGCGGTCACGCAAAAAGTTTGGTTGTCGTAGATGATACAACACAACAAATTAAACTCGCAAAACAGGCATCAGATGGAAAAATGTCAGTGCGCGAACTCGAAAAGGCAGTTAAAAACTACCTAAACCCACAAAAGACTACATCTAATAAGGTTCAAGAGCAATCTTTAGAACTTAAAGAACTTATTAATGAAATGCAAAGAGTATTTGCTACAAAAGTTTCTGCTATTGGTAACGACAATAAAGGAAGAATCTATATAGATTATTATTCAAGAGATGATTTAGATAGATTATCAGATATAGTTGAATTAATTAAAAAGAAAGAAATAACCTTAAACGATTTAAGAAATTATAATAAAAGACATCCAATTCAAAAATAAAAAAAGAAGAA
>CARXKP010000068.1 GCA_949096025.1 uncultured Eubacteriales bacterium | reverse complement strand
GAAGCATTGAAAGAAAACTTTAGTTATATTAACCTCAATGAAATAAAGACTACTATTAATAATAAATTAATATTTGATATTAGAAGAATTAATTCAGATTATGTGTATGTTGAAGATGCAAAATTGCTGACGGCAAACAACTATTATGGTGTTACTAAATATTATGTGGCTATTTGTAAATATGACGATGACATATTGGATAATAAATACCTTTATAGAGTATCCGCAAATTATACTGTAACCGCTAATGTATATAAAATTGAAAAACTATATACAGGTAGTATTGGTTTCTCTATTGAGGCATCTGAAGGAGAATATACCGGTCCAATAGAAAGTCTTAAAGGAGAACAAAAATTTGCGCTACTAGAGCAATGGAGGAAGGCCACATTTAGATTTAAGAGAGCGCAAGCTATTTCTGGAATAACTGAAAGCGAAATTACAGATGTTAACAGTATTATAGATTATATTATATTTGAAATTGCAGAAAGTTCTGACTCTTCGGACTCTAGAATTGGAAGGGCATACATTGACTCAAATGGTACTATTATACTTGGTGATGAATGGCGCTCAGATCAATATATCAAAATTAATATTAAGGTTAAAGTTTCTGGTCCTGATAGGGATATAACAAGTAATGCTGATGCAACTTACTTGTATTTTGAAACATTGAGTATTGGCGAAAAGAAGTAAATAAAAATTAAAATTATACATTAAAAGGAGTAAAAATGTTTGGCGAGATTTTAAAATATGTGATTACCATTTCTGCGTGTTTAAACTTTTTACTTCTTTTAGGTATGGTTTTTGTTGAAAGAAGAAAGCCAGAAAATATCATTGCCTGGCTTACTGCTATGACTTTCTTGCCTATTTTTGGTTTTATTCTCTATGTGATTTTTGGAAGTGGGCTAAGTGTTCGTATTAGGCGAATGATTAAAAGAAAGTCCATTTCTGAAAGAGATATTATTCGTAATATAAAAGGAATACAAACTTTAGAAGAGGCACGCGTTGATGAAGCATTACTTAAAAATCGTGAACTAGTTTCTTTATGTTATTCTTATGGTTCTTATCCATTACCTGGAAATGATATTCAGATCTATACTAATGGTGAAGATACTGTAAAAGCACTAAAAGAAGAACTTTTAAAAGCAAAATCTAGTATCAATATTGAATATTATATTTTTGCAAAAGATAAGATTGGCAATGAAATAATGGAAATTCTTTGTCAAAAAGCTAGAGAAGGTTTAGATGTAAAGTTAATTTATGATTCTGTCGGCTCTAGAAAAGCACCTAGGCGTTTCTTTAAAAAACTTGAAAGAGCGGGTGGTAAGGTTGGAGAATTTTTTCCTCCATTTATGCACATAAGACTTATTAATCTAAAAATTAACTATCGCAATCACAGAAAAATAGTTGTGATTGATGGTAAAGTTGGTTTTACTGGCGGTATAAATGTTCGAGATGACCATTTAGGGCGCAGTAAAAAACTTAATCCTTGGAGAGATACTCATATAAAGATTGAGGGGAGCGGGGTATATGGACTTCAAAATGTATTTTTAGATGACTGGAGATATTGTAAAAACGATAGTACCCCTCCTCGGATTTATCTTGATAATGGATACTTTCCTAGTCCTACCATTTGTGGAGATGCAACAGTTCAAGTATTATCTTCTGGTCCAGATTGCCAAGAGCAGAGGATAAAAGAAGTATTTGTTCAAATGATAACAAATGCAAAAGAGAGAGTTTACATTCAAACCCCTTACTTTATTCCAGATGATGTATTCTTTGCGGCACTTAGGATTGCAGTAAAAAGCGGAGTTGATGTTCGGGTTATGATACCGAAAAAGCCAGACAAAAAGACGGTTTATCTTGCTACTCTTTCATACTTAAAAGAGGTTTCAGAACTTGGAGTCAAAGCTTATCTTTATAATGGATTTTTACATAGTAAAACAATTCTTGTAGATGACGATATTTTATCTATTGGTACTTGTAATATGGATAATCGTTCATTTGGATTGAATTTTGAAAATACAGTTATAATATATTCAAATGAATTAAATAAACAACATCAAGACATATTTGAAGAGGATTTAAAAAATTCG
>CARXKP010000067.1:1353-2345 GCA_949096025.1 uncultured Eubacteriales bacterium | reverse complement strand
GAACACAAAGTAACCCATATATAATTTCAAAAGCAGAAGATTTAGCGTATTTAGCAAAACAGGTACAAAATGGAAATACATATTCAAGTGGTAGCACAAGGGAATATTTTGAGCAAACAGCTCCAATAAATCTAACGGGGAAGATATGGCTACCAATAGGAGGAAATAGTCTAGGAGAGGCAACAACTTCATTTGGAGGAGTATATAACGGACGAGGCTTTGCGATAATCGGACTAGAAACATACAATCAAACAGATGCAAGCGGAAATCAACTATACAATAATGTAGGACTATTTGGAAGAACAAATGGAGCAAGACTTGAAAATGTAAATATATCAAATGCAAAGATATATGGAAAGACAAATGTATCAGCTTTAGTAGGAGAAAATTATGGTAAGCCACTAGAGATGTATGGATGCTTTGCAAGAGGAGAGATAAATGGCTCAACCAATGTTGGAGGCTTGCTAGGAAAAGATATTATATCAGGGTCACAGATATCAAACAGTGGATTTGCAGGAAATGTAACAAATGGAAGCATAATAGCAGGAACAATGCTAGGAGGAATAGTGAAGAATTGTTATGCTGAAGTTACTACAGACATCTCATTTGTAGGAAGCGGAGCAACAATAGATGCTTGTGTATTCTCAACAAATGGAAACAAAAGATATTATGACGATAAAACTCCAAATGACGGATATTTCACAGGCTGGGTAACATACAATGGAAAGCCTTTACCAACAGGACTTACTTGGATAGGTGGAGTCAAAGGCGGTTTATTTAGCCTTAATGGATATACAAAGATTGGTTAATATTTTTAAAAACAAATTTAAAAAAGTGAACTCAAAATAGTTCACTTTTTGTTTTTATTTCATTTTATTTAATAAATAAAAGACTGTTAATGATTATATTTTGCAAAATAACTTAATTTTTATAAATTTAGAGTTAAATTTAAAATAATGATTAAATATCTCTTTACTTTTTTAAGTTGTTAT
>CARXKP010000067.1:0-1343 GCA_949096025.1 uncultured Eubacteriales bacterium | reverse complement strand
TTATGTTAAAATATTTTAGAAATTTATTAATAAGAGGTGATGCAAAATGATGATTGAACCATCAATAGACAAACTTTTAAGTCAAACAAATGGGAATAAATATATTCTTTGTAATGTAGTTTCAAAGCGTGCTAAAGAAATTGAAAGTGTAAGAAGACTTGAACTTGCTGATCAAGATAAAAAATCTATCAGTATTGCTTGTGAAGAAATTGCAACCGGCAAAGTAAAAACATCAAATAAATAATAAAAAAGCATATCAATTTGATATGCTTTTTGTATTAAAAAATATTAATAATGTTTGGATTTAATTTTAATCTTCTCTTTCTGTTTCTTCGTAAGCTTTATAATATTTAGTCATTTTGTCTACTTCTTCTTTAGAAATTCCTATTTTTTTCATTGCTTCAAGTGTTTCTTTAAATTGATGTTCAAGTTGCACTTTTTCGTACATTTTGTCGAGTTTATCAATGGTTATTGGAACGCTTCTTGGTGGCGTAACAACTGGTTTATTATTTTCATCATAACGGACATCAATATATTTGCTAGTACGAATAACAGTGACCCCATTTCTAATAATAGCGTGATAACTTTCGTCTATAGCGCCAATCACATCAAAAGCGGACCAATCGTGACTGAAGCAACAAACATAATTTTCATCTATTGGCCTAATACTTTCAAATTCAGAACCATCTACTTTTTGAATTACTTGCTCAGTGTCGAGGTTTAAAATTGAACCGTCACTAAGAACGCAAACTTTTCCAAACCAAGGTTGATTTGCAGATTTTTCAGGGTCTTCTTGATAGCCTAAAACAAAACCGCTATGAATTTCGTGAAGAGAACCATCTCTAAATTCTAAGAAACTTTCTGTAGCATAAGGTTTACCGATAAGTTTCAAATCTTCTGCTAAATAAACGGTTCTTAATTTCCAGCCTTGATTAATATGCTCTTTTGGGTCAGTATTAAACTCTTCCTCGCTCATAGTTTCATAGTTTTTATAACCCTTAATTCCAATTCGTTTCATTTTACACCTCAATATATTTATATTATAAATTATTGTATATGAATTGTCAATATTAGTCTGGTATAAAATTATTTGCAAATTGATTTGTAAAAGGTTTAATAATAAACATTTCTACTTCTTTGATTAAATCTTCTTTAGTATAATTATTTTCAGTTGTTAACCACCACATAGTTAAATTTGCACATCCGCCAGAATAAAAACGAGTAATAAGTTCAATAGGAATATCGAGTTTAATTTTATTTTTACTGTGACCTATTATATATTTAAAACTTTGATTTATAGACTCAAGCAAAAGTGTATTATAACTATCTAAATTTATATTTTT
>CARXKP010000066.1 GCA_949096025.1 uncultured Eubacteriales bacterium | reverse complement strand
AAAATGTCAAAATATGACAAACTTTCATAAATATGTAAAGAGGTATTTATGAAAAAACTTTCTTTATGTATGATAGTAAAAAATGAAGAAGAAACTTTAGAAAGAGCACTTGAAAATGCTATTGTTTTTGCAGATGAGATAATTATAGTTGATACAGGCTCTAGCGATAATACTAAAACTATTGCAAAAAAATTTACAAATAAAGTTTATGATTTTGACTGGGTTGATGACTTTTCAAAGGCAAGAAATTACTCTTTCTCTCTTGCTTCATCTCCTTATTTGATGTGGCTTGATGGAGATGATATAGTTACAGAAAAGTCTGCTCAAAGCATAGTAAAGTGGAAGGAAGAGGGGGAAGATGTAGATGTCCTTATGTGTCCATATGTAGCAAGTTTTGATGAAAACTTTAACCCTGTATTTTTTTATTTAAGAGAAAGAATAGTAAAAAACGATAAAAATCTGCGTTGGAATGATAGAGTTCACGAGGTTATAATCCCACGAGGTGAAATAAAAACCAATAATGAAATAAAAATTTATCACGGAAAAAAAGAAAAACCTCAGTCAAATAGAAATCTGCTTATCTATAAAAAAATGATTGAAGAAGGAGAAGTTCTATCGCCAAGGTCAGAATTTTATTATGCAAGAGAACTTTATTTTAATAATTTTATAGATGATGCCATTCATCAATTTTCAAAATTTCTAGCGGAAGGGAAGGGTTGGAAAGAAAACAATATTGAAGCCTGCCTAGATCTTGGAAAATGCTATTTAATTAAGAAAAATTATAATAATGCTTTAACCTCACTTTTTGGTTCTTTTGTATATGATTTGCCTAAAAGCGAAGTGCTATATGAAATAGGAAATGTCTACTTTAATAAGGAAGATTTTTCTTCTGCAATATACTGGTATGAACTTGCTTTAAATCAACTTTCTCATATTGAAAATGGCGGTTTTGTTAACCTTGAAACTTGTACAATTTTGCCCGCATTACAACTTTGCGTTTGCTATGATAAATTAGGAAAAACTGAGAAAGCATACCATTATCACGAGATTTCAAAAGCATTTAATCCGAACGACAGAGCAGTGCTGAATAATCAGGCTTATTTTGATAATTTATTTAAAAATCAGTAAAAACTAATAAAAAATGGCTATTTTTTGCCATTTTTACTATAAATTCATTGAATTGTTTGTAAATGAGAGAAATCTTTTAAACTTTTAGACTAAAAAAAGAGAGATTGTTTTCTCTCTTTTTTAATGATTAATTAAGTTTAAAGTCATCAAATTTCTTGAGTTTTTCTTCAAGTAAATCAAGGAATTTTTGTTTGTCAACACCAGTGACAAAATCATATTTTCCATTGTCATTAAAATCAATTATTGTCTTACCAGGCATATCTTCGCAGTCAACATCAATATCAACTTTTCTATGTGTAAAGATTTCAGGATTTGTGAGGTAAATATAAGCACAAGTATCATTTGTTGCAACTCGTTTGTCAGGGTATCCAGGTTCCCAATATTTATCATACATTTGGAAAATAAAGTCGCCAACAGCGTTTACATTTTTGACTTTATTCATAACATATTCTTCATCAAGATGAGCCTTATTTCTTCCCATATCGGAAGGGACCATAGAAAGAGGAATGCCACTTTCAAGTACAACTTTTAAAGCTTCTGGGTCAGAAGAGATGTTGAATGAGATATGTTTTGGATAACCATATAGTCCATAAGGAGAACCACCCATAAATACAATTCTTGGAATTTTCTTTGCGATGTCAGGGTGTCTTTGAAGAAGAGTACCCATATTAGTTTGAGGGCCAAGAAGGAGAACTACAATATCTCCGTCACCTTCATTAAGTACTTTGTACATTGCTTCAACAGCATCAAGTTCGTGAAGAGGTCTGTTTGATTCTTTTGGAATGTAACCGCCCATTCCTTCAACTGAGTGGATATGTTCTGCGTGAATACTCTCTCTTGCCATAGGTTTTTCACAACCTTTTGCAACAGGGTAGTCCAAATTAAATTTGTCAAGAATGTGAAGCATATTTCTTGTGTTTTTGTGGATATTTACATTTCCACTTACAGTAGTGATAAGTTTAATATCAAGACTTTCGTCAAATAGTGCAAATACAAGGCAGGCTGCATCGTCAACTCCTGGGTCGGTATCAATAATTACTTTAATTTTTTCTTTGTTCATAAGCATAATCCTTTTAAGCTACAAAAAATAGAAGTTTTCCCTACAATTTATTTTGTTTGCTTATGGCGATGAAATTATAGGGATAAAAAAGACTTCTAAGTTCACCACTTAATTATTATATACAAAAATAGAGAAAAAGGCAAATGTTTTTTATTGCAAAAAGATTTTTGTTATGATATAATTTGTTTGCGTCTGTGGAAACGTACCGAAGAGGTCGCAACGGGACGCACTCGAAATGCGTTTGTCGGGCAACCGGCACAAGGGTTCGAATCCCTTCGTTTCCGCCA
>CARXKP010000065.1 GCA_949096025.1 uncultured Eubacteriales bacterium | reverse complement strand
TGATGTATCAGTATCTAGTCCTGTATATAGTTTAGTAGCTATTTCACTATCAATCCTTACATTTAGTTTTTTAATTAACTTGTATACAATCTCGCAACAAGAACTTGATTCTGAATCAATATAATTGTACTTTCCTATAAATTTTTGACAGATATGATGGTCAAGACATATGGTTTTATTTTTTCCATCAAATATATAAGAATAATCTCCAAGTCTGTTCAAAGAGGAAAGGTCACAACAAATAAAAAGATCAAAATCACTGATTTCGCATCTTTCTTTACTTATACTATTTTCATCAAATAATGGTTTTTGTTCATCAGTAAAATCTTCTTTTAAAAAGATTTGAACTTTTTTGCCTAGTTTTTTAAGGGCTAGAGCAAGACCAAAAGTTGATCCAAGTGCATCGCAATCTTGAGAAATATGTGTAAATAATGCTATTGATTTTGATTTTTTTATAACCTTTTTTATTTCGTTTAAACTATCCATATTATTTTTCTTCTTTATTCAGTGTTTTTAAAATTTCATTTATTCGCACTGTTGCAGCAGTACCCTTATCAATTATAAATTGAAGTTTAGGCAAGTGAGGCATATTAACCATTGTAGCAAGTTCTCTTTTTATAAATCCTTCTGATTTTTCAAGAACTTTTATAATTTGCTCTAACTCACCCTCTTTTTGACTATCTAAAGCAATTTTAATTTTACAATATCTAAAATCAGGTGTAACATTTACCTCACTAATATATAAAAGTGGATTAAGTCTAGGGTCATTCATTTTGTTTTGTATAATGTCAGATATGCATCTTTGTAATTCACTATTTGCTCTTTCAAATCTTATTGACATAGCCTTGCCTCCTATCTATTAATTGCAACTTTATTATAAAACTCAATAAAATCTCCCTCTTTGAAATCGATATTATCCTTAAACTTAATACCACATTCAAAGCCCTTTAAAACCTCTGACTTTTCATCTTTGACTATCTTTAATGATTCTATTGTAGTTCTACCAATTTCTTCTTCACCACGTTTAACGACCGCAATAGCATTCCTTGTAGCTTTTCCATCTTTAATATAACTACCTGCAACTTTACCAGCTGTTGAAAGTTTAAATACCATTCGGATTTCTGCAGTACCGATATATTGCTCTTCGTACTTAATGCTAAGCATACCATTAATTGAAGCTGTAATATCATCAACAATTTCGTAAATAATTTTATATTCTTTGAGTTCAACTTTTAATGAATCAGCCATATTTTTTGCTTTTGAAGAAGTTTTTGTATTAAAGCAAATTATTACAGAAGATGTAGTTTGAGCAAGTACTACATCACTTTCACTAACCGCACCTGCACCTGCGTGAATAATATTTACTTTTGCTTCTTCATTTCTTATTTCAAGAAGAGTTGCTTTGATTGCTTCTACAGAGCCCATAGTATCTGCTTTTAATATAATATTAAGGTTTTTTAAATTACCCTCTTGAACTCTATTCATAAAGTTATCAAGTGTAACACCTGAAGATTGAGCTGCTCTTTCTTTCTTAATTTTTGTTATTCTTTCTTGAATTACTTGTTTTGACAATGTTTCTTCTACGGCATAAACTTGGTCGCCAGATGAAGGTACCTCATTGAAACCTAATACTTCAACAGGCATAGAAGGTCCAGCAACTTTTATAGGTTTGCCCTTGTCATCAAACATTGCTCTAACTTTTCCATAAGTAATACCCGACATTATGGAATCACCCACGTGAAGAGAACCATTTTGAACAATAACAGAAGCCACAGGACCTCTATTTTTATCAAGTTCTGCTTCAATAACAACAGCTGTTGCCATTTTATCTGGGTTTGCCCTAAGTTCTTGCATTTCGCTTACAAGAAGAATTGTTTGTTTCAAATCATCAAGTCCCATACCCATTTTTGCTGAAATAGGAACGCAAATAGCATCTCCACCCCATTCTTCAGGAAGAACATTATTATCTGCAAGTTGTTGTTTAATTTTATCAGGATTTGCTCCTGGTTTATCCATTTTGTTGATAGCAACTATAATTGGTACGCCAGCTACTTTGATGTGATTAATAGCTTCAATAGTTTGAGGCATTACACCATCATCAGCGGCAACAACAAGAATTGCAATATCAGTTGCCTTAGCCCCTCTTGCACGCATTTGAGTAAATGCAGCGTGACCAGGTGTATCAATAAATGTAATTTTTTCACCATTGAATTCAATTTGGTAGGCACCTATACTTTGTGTTATGCCCCCTGCCTCGCCGGCAACAACATTAGTTTTTCTAAATGCGTCAAGAAGTGATGTTTTTCCGTGGTCAACGTGACCCATAACAGCAACAATTGGTGCTCGTTTAATGAGTTTTGTTTCATCGTCTTCCATCTTTGCTTCTTCCATTAATTTTTCTTCAAATGACTTGTCAGCTTTTAATTCCAGGGTTATACCAAAATCGCTTGCTATAAGTTCTGCAGTATCAAAATCAATATTAGAGTTAATAGTAGCCATAATACCAATTAGCATTAATTTTTTAACAATTTCTGTAACAGGTTTGCCAATTTTTTCACTGAAATCTTTTACAGTAATTTCTCTAGAGGTAAGAACAGCGTGTTTAATAACTGTAACAACTTTTTCAATTTGTTCGCGTTTTTTCTTAACACTCTTTTTAGAGCCATAGTTAAGTTCTTCAATGCCATTTTCATCTTCGATAAAGATATTGCTACTCTTTTGATTTTCTCTGCGTTTATTTTGATTTTTCTTTTCATCAAAACTGTTATTATGTTTTTGAGCATATTTTGCTTTAGTTGCATAATTTCTCTCGTTTTTCAAATCAATTTCTGGTACATCATTATTTGATGCAAAAGATCTAAAGTTATTTCCTTTAGATGAAACGAAATTATTAT
>CARXKP010000064.1 GCA_949096025.1 uncultured Eubacteriales bacterium | reverse complement strand
CTTGCTTATTTAGGCGATGCAGTTTATGAACTTTATATTAGAAAATATTTAATTTAACTCAGATTTTCCTCTATTTTTAATAAAAAATCGCTTAATTTTTATTATAACTTATTAAATTACCTTTAAGTATTGCCCAAATAATAAAGGAAAAAACAAGCAATTAAATAAACAGTACTAAAAAAAACAAGGACTAAAGTCCTTGCTTAAATTTTTTAGTTTTTATTTTTTCTAAGTTTTTCAATCCAAGGTGGAACACTTGAATTATTAACTTCAACTCTTGAAGAGCTGAGGTCGTTTGTCTTTCTTTCAAGAGAAACATCAGGTTTTACAGGAACTTTAACTTCCTCTTCTTTTTCCTTTTGAACATAACCAGCAAACATACTTCTTGCAGAGTATGCTCCTCCAGCCTGTCCCATATTTCCCATAGAACGAGCAGCAGCCATTTCACTCGCCTTCTTTTCTTCCTCTTCCTTCTCTTTTAATTCGTTAGGATTTTGGAAACCCGTTGCAATCAAAGTGATTTCAACTTCATCACGCATATTATCGTCCATACTTGTACCGAAGATAATATTACATCTCTCATCAACAACTTCTTGAACAAGAGCAGTTGCTTCGCTAATATCGTCTTGAGTAAGGTCACCACCACCCTTAACATTAATAAGAATGCCAGTAGCACCTTCAATAGTAGTTTCAAGAAGTGGACTTGCAACCGCTTGTTTAACAGCTTCAAGTGCTTTGTTATCCCCAGTACCATAACCGATACCCATATGAGCAAGACCTTTATCTCTCATAATAGTGCAAACATCTGCAAAGTCAAGATTGATAAGACCAGGAACTACAATAAGATCAGATATTCCTTGAACGCCTTGTCTTAAAACATCATCAGCAAATCTAAATGATTCAATGAGTGGAGTTTTCTTAGGAAGGATTTCAAGTAATCTTTCATTTGGAATAACAACAAGAGCATCAACATACTTTCTAAGTTTTTCAAGACCCTCTTCTGCATTTTTTCTTCTTACTGGCCCTTCAAAATTGAAAGGTTTAGTAATAACAGCTATTGTAAGAATACCAAGTTCTTTAGCGATTTGAGCAATAACAGGAGCAGCACCTGTACCAGTACCACCGCCCATACCAGCAGTGATGAAAACAAGGTTTGCATCTTTAAGAATTTCAGTAATAGAAGTTTTACTCTCTTCAGCAGCCTTTTGTCCAGTTTCAGGCTTAGCACCAGCACCACGTCCACCGGTAAGTCTTTCACCAATTTGAAGTCTAGTTTCTGCTTTGCTTAAAAGAAGAGTTTGTTGATCAGTATTTACAGCAATAAACTCAGCAACATTCACGCCAGCATCAATCATACGATTGACAGCATTGCATCCGCCTCCGCCTACACCAATAACCTTAATTTTCGTAGCAGAAGTGTTGTAATTATTTTCCATTTTTTTCTCCTTGAATATTAGGCTTGTCCGCCCTTTCTGTATAAAAATTTTATGAATGATCTTGAAAAAAGTTCAAAGTCAAACACGTTGCAATGCAATTGTAATACTTTTTGAATAAAATTGCAATATCTTTTTTATAAATTTTTCAAAAAATGTATAAAATCAACTTTATATACATTTTTTATGAATATTTATACATTCGTATTATAATGTAAATGATTTCAAAAATCAAATGTTTTTTGAATTTTTTTTAAAGTATTTTTTTATCAAAGTTAGCAATTATTAATCAATCTAACGCTTTATCTACAAGAGAATAGATTGAGGCGAATTCGGTTTTTTCTTTTCCTGGAACAGAAGGTGTGCCATAGTTAATATTTCTTCCAAGACACTTTGCGAGATAATCTCTTCCACCCTTTATCTTAGCAATTCCGCCACCTGTTAGATAGATAGGAATATAACTATCAAATTGAGATGAGTTCATTTGAAGAAGTTTTGCGATAACCTCAGCAAGTTCTTCTATACGATAGGCAACAACCTCATTTGCGAAGTTAAGTGAAATTTTAGTAGTCTTTCCCTCATCGGTGCTAAGTTCATAAAAATCGTGTTGGTCACCTTTGATAGAAAGCACTATCTGTCTTTTTAGCCTATCCGCTTCACTCATAGTAAGTTCAAAAGCCTCAGCAAGATCGTTTGTAATAAATCCGCCACCTCTTGAAACTGAAGATAATCCATTAAGTCCATCACCCTTTATAAATGCGACACTTGTCGTCAGGTCACCGCCATCTACAAGAAGAGCAAAGTCTTCACGCTTTTCTTTTGGAATTATATATTGAGCTTGCGCTAATGGTTCAGAGATATATTCCACTGTTTCAAAATTTAAACCTGCAGCGATTGAATTAAACATTTCAATAAACTCTCGATTAACATAGATTATTGATAGTTTTGCTGATACTGTTGCCCCACTTTCTCCAACAGGGTCAAGACTTGATAGTCCATCAAGAGTAAAAGAAAGTGGACTTACAGAAACAACTTCAACTTCACCACTTTTAGATTTTTCACCAGCCAGATAAAAGAGCGAGTCTATGTCGTTTTTTCTTACCTTGCGTCTATTCCCAAGATTAATACTTTCCTCAACCACAGTAACAGAAGAAAACTCAGCAGGTACACCAATGTACATCTTGTCTATTTTTTCAGTCTGCAATTCAAAATCTCTTACAATTTGCTCAAATATAACTGGAAGTCTTTCAGGGTTAAGGAATTTTCCCTCAAAGAAACCATCATATTCAACTTCTTTGTATCCTTTAACCTTGAAAGTTTCATTAATACCTCTTCCAGCCACCATTGCACGCAATTTTGAAGAACCGATATCGAAAGCTAAAACATAATTTTCTTTCATAAATCCTCACAAATAATAATCTTTTTATAAGTCAAAAAAAGCAAAAATACGAAAAGAATTTTTGATTTTGCCATTTAGTGTAAAAACTATATATACATCTAGTATATTTTAATATATATAATAATAAAAGTCAATAAAAAATTGGAAAGAATTTTTCTCAAATTTATATTATCAATCTTTACAAATAGCCACCATATTTAAAAAAAAGAAAAAGTGACTTTTCTCTTTAAACCTCTTTTTCTTTA
>CARXKP010000063.1 GCA_949096025.1 uncultured Eubacteriales bacterium | reverse complement strand
TTCTACTATTTTTGAAGTGTTTTTTTGAGCACTTTTATCATATACAATTAGGTATAATTTTTTAGTATAAGATTTTAAAGCATCGCTTCCAATAATAAGATAACCTGCTTTATGGGAAATATTAAAATATCCTTTAAGTTTATCTAGGTCCAAACAAAACCTCCTCAAGTTGTTTATAAATTTCTTCATCAATGTTTTGTTTGAAAGCTTTATTTAGTAATTTTTGTTTTTTTAATTTATTAAAACAGTCGTTATCTTTGCAAATATATGCTCCTCGACCATTTTGTTTTCCTGTCAAATCGATTCTTATGTCCCCTTCCTTATTTTTAACAATACGAACAAGAGATTTTTTATCTTTCATTTGCCTGCAGGAAATACACATTCTTTCTCTTTCCATTTCGATTATCCTTATAAACTAATTATTCTTCATCGTCAATATCATCAAGTGGAGCAAGTTCTTCAAGAGAATCAAAATCATTGATTTGGAATGCATCTTCATCATTTAATTCAGTAAGTTCATATTCAGTTTCTTTGACTTCAGTTACGCCTAAAGTACTTTGTGGTTTAACTTCAATTTTCCATCCAGTAAGTCTAGCAGCAAGTCTAACATTTTGTCCATTTTTGCCAATGGCAAGAGATAATTTGTCGTCTGGGACTATAACTCTTGAAGAATGTAAACTTTCATTTGTTTCAACACTAATAACCTGAGCAGGACTTAAAGACTTGGCAATGAATTCAAGTGGGTCTTCACTATATTCGATAAGGTCGATTTTCTCTCCATTAATTTCAGAAGTAATTGTATCAATTCTTTGTCCGTGGAAACCAACGCAAGTTCCGATTGGATCAATATTTGCTTTTTCAGTGTATACTGCTACTTTAGTTCTGTTTCCAGCATCTCTAGCAATATTCTTTATTTTAACATCTCCACTTGCAATTTCAGGAATTTCTAATTCAAATAATTTTCTAACAAAACCAACATTGCTTCTTGTAACTTGAATTTGAGTTCCTTTAAAACTATCTTTGATTCTCTTTACATAAACTTTAACTCTATCACCAACATTAAATTTTTCATTAGGAATTTGGTCAGAAGGAAGCATAACCCCCTCTGTATGTGTATTTGAGAGTTGAACATAAATGGTTCCATTATCAATTCTTTTAACAATAGTAGTTAATAATTCATCTTCTTTTTCTGAAAGTTCTGACAACGCCATTTGTCTTTCAAGTTCTTTAAGTTTTTGCATTACAACTTGTTTTGCAGTTTGAGCAGCAATCCTTCCAAAGTCCTTTGTAGATTCTTCTGTTGCAACTTCGTCGCCTATCTTATGAGATTTTTTAATAAGTCTTGCTTCAGCTAACGAAATCTCTTTATCAGGATCTTGAACTTCATTTACAACAGTTTTATATGAATAAATCCTTATTGTTGCCTTTTCTGGATTAAGTTTAACCATAGCTGATTTTGCTTCACCATACATTTTTTTATAAGCTGATGTAAGTGCAGTTTCTAATGTAGTAATAAATGTAGCTTTATCAATTTTTTTCTCAGTTTCTAAATCTTCAAGCGCTTGAAAGAAATCTTTATTAATCATTTTTATCTCCTTTATTTTGATTAAAATCAATTACTGGCACAATATGTGCAATTGTTTCTTTTTTAAAGGTTTTTAATTGGTCTTTAATTTCAATGGTTACACTTTCCGAATCAAATCCTTTAAGTTTACCTTCAAAAATTTTTTGGCCATTTATTTTTGCAAATAAAGTTATATTTATAAGTTTACCTTCATTTCTTTTGAAATCTCTTTCTGTTTTCAAAGGTCTGTCAATTCCTGGAGAACTAACATTCAAAGTATAGGGTTGATCGTCAGTTGGATTAAGTTCGTCAAGTATAGAATCAATTTCTTTTGAAACTTTTTCACAATCTTCTATTTTTACCCCTTCTTCCTTGTCAATAAAGAAAGTTAAATTCATACCGTCATTTTTTTTAGCATATTCAACTTCAACAACTTCATATCCAAGGTTTTCAATTACTGGAACGACTTTTTCTTCACATAATGTTTTTACTTTACTTGCCAAGTTTTTATCCCCCTTTATTACGAAGTGAGGAGCGATGCATTTCTGCACGCTCCTCATACTTCAAGTCTAGATATATTATAACAAATATAATTATATAAATCAAGTATTATTAACATATTTTTTATAAATAAGAGTTTTATTTTAATTTATTTAGTTCTAGTAAAACATTAGCAGTAGCGTGAGCATCATTATAAGCCCTATGAGCATCTACTAGAGAAAGTCCAAGAGCTTTAACAACTGTTCCTAATTTATAATTACCAAGTTTTAAACTTGAGGATTGTCGAGCAATTATGTAAGTATCTACAATATCATTATCAAATTTCAATCCAATTTCTTTGGCAACTTTATTAAGAAACTTCATATCAAATCCCACAATGTTATATCCACTAATAATACAGCCCCTACTCCATTCATAAAAATCATAAATAACATCTTCTATCCTTGGCGCATTTTTTACCATATCATCTGTAATGTGAGTTATTTGTTGTACTTCTTCAGGAATTGGGTTTTTGGTTTTAGCAAAACTAGCAAATCTTTCAATTACTTCACCATTTTCAACCTTAACAGCACCTATTTCAGTAATTTCACATATTTCTGGATCAAGCCCCGTGGTTTCTAAATCAAAAACAACAAATGTATTCTTTGTTATATAATCATTATATTTATTTTTAACTTCAAATAAATTTGCTTGTTGTTTTCTTTGTATACTTTCTGGAAATACTACTTTTGTATGTGTATATTGTTGTTTTTCCTTAGTTTCTAATTTAGGAATTAATTCAATTGGAGTTGCAATAGATAATTTTTGAATATAATATGTAAGTTTACCATTAAGTCCGTATTTAATATTACCTACACAAACAATCATAAATAAGTTATCTAGTGCTTCCATATCTTTCTCGTGTGTTTTTGGACAGAAATAAACACAATCTATACTGCCACCATCTTTATCGGTTAAATTGAAAGTATAAAGAGCTTTTTCTTTACCTGCATTTTTGCCTTTCTTTTGGATAAATGTCTTTATATTTTTATTGCTAATAATTCCACCTAGAATTACAGAATCCTTTGGCCTTTTATTATCCTTAATATATTCAGGTTTGGGCATTATATCTCCGCCAATTACCTTTTTTTCAATTTTAAC
>CARXKP010000062.1 GCA_949096025.1 uncultured Eubacteriales bacterium | reverse complement strand
TCAGTCGGTTAGAGCACCACCCTGATAAGGTGGGGGTCGGTGGTTCGAGTCCACTCATCCCAACCAGTAATGAAGAAATTGCTATATGCCTTGAAAAATAAGGTATATAGCATTTTTTATTTTTAAATTAAAGATTGTTAAATTTCGTTTCAAACAGTAAAAAAGCCCCGGGAAAGGGGCAAAGTGTGAGAGAAGTGTGAGATTGATAAAAAATTTTAAATAATATAGATGCTTTCCATATCGTCAGGCACAATAATATTACCATTAAAATAGGTCTGTGCCTCTTTTGTATATAATGCTTTACGATTTTCTTTGTGACTATCTTCTGTATGATATAAGATTAAATTTTTAATACCTAAGTTATTCATAACTTCACTTACACTTTTAGTAGTTGAGTGATTTTTCTCATATGCGTGAAAAATATTTTCTTCCGCTTCAAGACAAAATGCTTCGTGCATAACATAATCATAATTTCGTATGCTTTCATATAGGGCAGGGTTTAAAGTTTCATCTCCAAGGAATGCTACTTTTTTGTTATTAAGTAGGCATTTAAAACCAAATTGTTTTGTGCCTTTTGCAAGAATGTCAAAAAATTCATACTCAATGTCATTGATAATATATTTATCCCCATTTTGTAAAATCTTAAAATCAACATTCTCAAATATGACTGAAACGAGTTTTGCGGGTAGAATTTGTTTTGAAACTTCTTTTATAGCACTAAAAACAACATCATTACAATAAACAGTAATTCTTTCTTTTATTTCTCCGTGCATAATTTCTCTACTTATTTTTTTAAAATACCAAAATAGTCCTAAAATATGGTCGGTATGACTATGAGAAATAAATATATGTAGAAGTGATTTATAATCAATATTCGCCTCAGTCAGCCTTTTAATAATTTCTATACTACCGCCTGTATCAACCAAAAAGTTGCCACTTTGGTTTTGTATAACAAAACAGGTGTTAAATAAATCTATTGTTCCTCCGTTGCCTGTCCCAAGCATAATAATTTTATCCATAATTTCTCCTTTATTCATTAAACCACTTGCTGTAACCAATAGCGCGTGGATAGTTTTCTTCTAACATTTCTCTTTTTAATTTTTCAACATCAAAGGTTATTGTCTTTTTCTCTATTTTGACTATGCCATTTTCTATTGTTATTATATCATAGTTGCCAGGATATTTCATTCCAAGACTACCAACGCAAATTAGAGTTTTGCCATTGCAGACAAGTTCTGAAGAAAAATGGTTATGACCATAAATAATATAGTCAGCATCAATATTTTTAAATAACTCAGCGGTCTTTTCTGTAGGAATTTCGTGTTTTTCTGGATTGTCACAAACAAGCCTGTCAGATTCCCAAGCATAATGAGTGAAATAAAACTTTATGCCGTCACAATCAAGAAAATAACCTTTTGAGAGAGCTTTAAGTTTTTCCTTATAGATGTCTGAAACTTTATTACGCATATAGGTTTGATGTTCTCGCTTGTCAGCCTTAAAATATTTAAATTCTTCCGCTGGAAGTCCATAAGCACAATAACTGTCGTGATTACCCATAAGAAAAACATCCCCACTGTCAAAAATCATTTTTAGACACTCGTTAGGGTAAGGACACATTGCAAAAGCGTCACCTAAAAATATTCTCAAATCGGCATTGTGATAATCATCGGATTTGTATAACTCTTCCAAAGCGTATTTGTTACCGTGAACGTCAGCATAAACTAATATTTTCATAATTTACCTATTACTTTGATAACTGATCACTTAAGATAATCTTATTAATTTTGTTTAGAACTTCTTTATAATATTCGCTTTGGAAATGATTAGTAGATAGATTTAAAGGTGATTTGTCTGTAGAAAAGACATCATAATCGGTCATATCGACAACTTTTGCTTCTGGAATGGTTTTTAAAAATTCCAAGTCATTTCTTTCCCATAAATAAATCGACATATTTAACCAATCTTTATTTTCCCAATCTGATATTTTATAATTGATAAGTTTTTTTATTGCAGGTCTACAGGAAATAAGAATTATTTTATCAAGTGGTATTATGTGAGATATCTTTTCTCTGAATTGTAAAATTGCTTTTTGAAATAATTCAAATCTTGTTTCATCATTAATCGTTAATTTTTTTTGTTTTTTTAGATTTATAAACTCTTCTACGTCATTCAAATAGAAGGAATTAGTTATATAATGTTTATCGTCAATTTCAAAGATGGTTTCATTTGCTTCAATAAACAGGTCTATAATAATATAGTCTGGCTTTGATTTTTCTAAATCTTTAAAAAATGTTTTATTAAATTCATTGTTTGCATAGAGATTTATTAATTTAATATTGGGTGAGTTTTCTTTTTTGTTTACTTGAATATTTAATGGTTGTGACATAATAGATATTATAGAACTATGAAAAGCAGTATAAACGACATCATACCATTTTTTATAATCAATATTAAGATAATCAATGCTGTGAAAAACTTCGCGCGAGTAACAAGAGCCACATACAGCAATTTTGATGCGTTTATTTGTGTTGTTTAATTTAGTCCAAAAAGCAATATAACAGTTATCGCTTACAAATGGTTTTACTTCTAATAATTTGTTTTCACGATAGTAATTAAAATTAAAGGTTTCATTTGTGATGCAACAAGCAAATCTATTTTCTGAGAATTCCATAACCAGTTCCCAAATTTCACCACCATTTAGACAGGCTCCTTTAAAGCCACCAGATTTATTTATTCTCACGACTGTGAAATTCCCATTGAGAAAAGTGTTGCATTTGACCATTCTAGTGTATTTTTCTAAATGTACTTTAGTTTTTCTTTTAGCAAGATAAAAGTTATAAGTTGCAAATTTTTTGTTGAAATAAAAATCAAAGTAATTATTAGTTTCTTCAACCTTTACCAGTTTAACATCTTTTTTTTGAGTGATTTTTGAACTTATTTTTAGTGTGTTTTCTTCAGTATATCCACAAATTGTAATAGTTGCTACTTCTTGCTTATCTAATGGTAGAGAAAATTCAATTTTATTAATATTTTCTTCAAAACTTATTTTTTCAACGACTCCAGAAAGAAAATTAACAGAAATTATTTCAAATAGGTTTTGGTTTTGATTGGATAAAAACGGCAAAAATTCATCGTTTAAAGAAATATTGTAAAACAAACCCATTCTTTTGATTTCTTTTTTATCATAATAGTGGTTATTATTGTCAACTTTTCTTGCGAGAAAAACACCTTTTTCTTTTTCATTTATATCGTCAACTTGAAAAGAAATATTTTTACTATTAAAAGTTAAATTCTTTATAATCATAATTTTCTCCATATTGCTAATTTTAGTTCATTTTTATGATATTATAAAACTACAGATATTGCA
>CARXKP010000061.1 GCA_949096025.1 uncultured Eubacteriales bacterium | reverse complement strand
TTACTTTTATAGAACTTCTATAAATTTTTCAGAATAATATTGACAAGGAAAGAGATTTAAGTTAAAATATATTTATAATAAAGGAGAAAGATATGGTAGAAGAAGAAAAACTTGAAACTCCAGAAAGATTTATCTGTGTACAATTAAAAGGTAGTGAAAAGGTTACTGTTATTGATGTATGTGCTTTTTTAAAAAAGGCAAATAATAAAAATGCAAAAACAAAATATGAATATGCCGATGCACTTTTAGCAACTTCAAGACCATTTGACAATATGCAAGAAGCACAACAATTTATAGATAAGACTGAAATTGCCAATCCACAAGCACCATTATATATTGGAACTAAACACATCATTTGTGAAGAGGGGCAAGTATGCAGTTTCTTAATTCGTGCAGTAAACCAAATCACTGACAACTATTCAGTTCATACAATAGAATCTGCTTCATTTGAAGTTGAAACTGACGGTATAGGAGAAATCGTACTCCCATTATTCTTATATTTTGAAAAACTCGGAAATCTTCTTAGTGTATCAAAAGAGGAAGCAAACAATAAAGATAAAGACAGTTTATATAATACAAATAAAGTTCCATATCTCATTACTGATAAAATGAAAGAGGATCTTTACAAAAAATTAACTCCACCAGAAAAAGGACCTCAAAAGCAAGAAACCGAAGGATATCAAGAACTTGATAGATAAAATTATTGATTAAAAAAGACAAACATCTGTTTGTCTTTTTTATATTTCAACAACCTTTCCCAAATTACTATTACCTTTAAGAGGAATTTCCTCTTTTAAATAGAAATGACAGTTTATTATTCTTTTTCTACATAATGCAAAATTTTCTCGCCCAAGTGAATACTTAACACCTTCTTTATATTTACAAGCATTGCAACTACTATTAAAATGTTCCTTAAAAGGACAATGTTTAAAGTAAATTAGACGAGGCAATCTTTCATCTACAAAGAGTTCTACATTTTCAGCAGATATTTCATCTTTTAAAAAATCTTCTTTAGATAGGACAATTTTATCAAAGCCTCTTTCTTTGTAAAAAGATACAGAAAGACTATTAAATATGTTCATTTCACTACCTATGATTGTCTTATCAGGACTTGTCAAATTTAAACCATAATAATTAGTTACATAAACACCAAGATTATCACATTCTTTTAAAATTTCTTTTAAATAACTTATATCCTGACTTGTTGCAATTAATGGTAAATCTAAAAATATTTTTTTATCTGACAGTTTTCTAGCGATCTCTTTTATTTCATCTTTTTTATAATCTGATGGTGAATAAACAAAATAGTCAAATTCAATATTGTTATCATTAATTTTATTATAATCATCAAAAAACACTATTTTTTTATTATTTTTTAATGCTTTTTTTGTAAAATCTAATAAATTTTCTTTAATTTCAATTACTTTTTCTTGTTTTTCATTACTACTTATTAGTGCCTCTCGAAGTTTTGATAACCCCTCTCTTCTCAAGTTATTTAGGTCACCTTTTCTAAAAAATACATTTTCAAGTTTACAATCAAGTTTCACAAGTTCAAACTCATCTCCACTTTTTGAAAGAGATGTCTTGCAGTCCTTATATGATAATGGTTGCGACTTTGCTTCACTTAAAATTTCTTCACTTTCAACCTTTACTTTTATTCCATTTGCACTTAATTCAAGAATTGCCGTTTTCCCAATCTTTGCTGTCATAGTTGCTGAAAAATCTATCTTTCTTTGTTTGCCAAGCAACTCTTCTTCATAAGCACTATCAACAATAAGTCTTACAAGCATACCATTATTTATAGAAGCTGTTGTTGTAAATAGATACTTGTTTTTTCCGATATTCTTTATGTCCACTGGACTAACCGTCATAACCTCTTTTTCACCATCAAAAAGTTTTAATGTATCCCCTGCTCTAAGTTTATGCGAAGATGATAAAATCACTTCATTAAATCGTTTACCTTTTTTGACATCTAGAATTTTACCAATTTCAATTCCTATATGATTTTGCACTGCACTATAAATTATCTTTTCACCCTTAAAGTATCCTGAAATATAATCACCACGATTAAAAACCTTCTTTAAATTGGTTATGTCTTCTTGACTATATTTTAATTCATTTTCAAGCACCTTGCGATAGGTCTGAACTGCTGAGGCTACATAAGCAGGTCGTCTTGCCCTGCCTTCTATTTTCAAACTAGTTACACCAGCATCAATTAATTCTTTAAGTGACGGAAGCATACAAAAATCTTTAGTACTTAAATAATACCCTTCTTTTCCACCATTTATTTTATAACCTAATCTACAAAATTGTTTACATTTACCACGATTTCCACTAGCGCCAGAAAGAAGCGAACATAAATAACAGTTGCCAGAAAAACCAACACATAATGCACCTTGAATAAAATATTCAATATCAACATTGGTATTATCTTTTATTCTTCGTATTTCTGAAAGAGGAGTTTCTCTTGCAAGTACTACCCTTTTAAAGCCTAAACCCTCTAAAAACTTAACCCCCTCTAAATTAGAAGCGCCCATTTGTGTACTTGCGTGAAGTTCTATATTTTTAAATTTTTGAAATAAAAGATTTGCAAGTCCAATATCTTGCACAATAAATGCATCTACTTTACATTCATTTGCAAATCGAACAAGGTCTAACACATCTTCAATTTCTTCATCTTTAATAAGGGTATTTAGAGTAAGATAAATCTTAACACCAAATAAATGTGCTTTTTCAACTGTTTCTTTTAAATTTTCCGTTGTAAAATTTTCAATATTTCCTCTAGCATTAAAGCCACCACTTAAACCTAGATATATTGCATCCGCTCCGCCATTAATAGCAGCCATAAAACTCTGATAGTTCCCCGCCGGAGCAAGAAGTTCTATTTTTTCACTAATTTTATTCCCCATACGCTGATTATATCACAAATCAATTAGAATCTAAAAATATAAATAGTAAGATTATTTATTTTTATTGTCATTTTATTTTTTTAACTTTTATCTTTATGCTAAGTTTATTTTGTTTTTAATAAGATTTATAATAGGTATACTTACTGAAAACATTGCTTTTATAAACAATAAAAAATCATAGTCAACGGCTATGATTTTTTGTTTAACTCTTCATATATAATCTTTGCATTTAAAAAGGCATATGCTCTATATTGCCTATTTTTCATTTCTGTCCTATCTATAAAAAATAGTTCAACCGCTTCCCATAAAAATACCCAACCAGCAATTGATAACATTTCTAGAATTAAATCATAGTCAACAAACAGTGAAACAACAATCAAAACAGCAAAATATAGAACTCCAATCAATGCAAAAATTATTGAAGTCCACAGATTTCTTTTCAAATCTTTTTGTAGAGCCAAAAAAGAGTTTTCAAAATAATTGTGTATTCCTTTTTTATAAAGTACTTTTTCCTTTTCATCAATCACATTACTGCTAATAACAAGTGTTAAATCTCTATTATGATGAATTGCCCTAGTTGAATGTTCTAAAAAAGCCGCAGTTTCTCTACTTATTACGATATCCTTTTCTTCCCCATATGGCGATAAAAATTCATTATCATCAAGTACAGTCATATTAATGACAGCCCTACCTTCTTCATCATAAATTTGTTTATCTTCTTTTTGAAGTTCTTT
>CARXKP010000060.1 GCA_949096025.1 uncultured Eubacteriales bacterium | reverse complement strand
GTTACTACAGACATCTCATTTGTAGGAAGCGGAGCAACAATAGATGCTTGTGTATACTCAGCAAATGGAAACAAGAGATATTATGATGATAAAACTCCAAATGACGGATATTTCACAGGCTGGGTAACATACGATGGAAAGCCACTCCCTAGTGGACTTACTTGGATAGGCGGAGTAGAAGGTGGATATTTTAGTCTTGACGGTTATACAAGGGTTGGTTAAGATGAAAAGTAAAAAAGTGAACTCATTTGGGTTCATTTTTTTTATTTATTTGTATTGATTTTAACTTGTTAATATGGTAAAATATATATATGAAAATTTCTGGGAATGTTTTAACTTGTATTGATGAAAAAGACATTAAATTAGGAGTATTGACAATTCCTGAAGGTGTAGAGGAAGTTGCCTCTGATTTTTTGCGTCAATTAAAGGTTAAACCAAAGAAAATAATCTTTCCTTCGTCTCTCAAGAAGTTAAACAATGCAACTTTTAAAAATAACAAAGATTTAAGAGAAGTTGTTTTTAATGGAAGTATCGAAGAGTTGCCAAACGAACTATTTTGTGATTGTTCAAATTTAAGGTCGGTTAAACTTCCAGAGAAAATCAAATTTATTGGAGATAATGCTTTTCGTAACTGTTATAATTTAAGAAAAATTAACTTTCCTAAATCTGCATATAGAATAGGACAATATTCTTTTGCAGGTTGCAGTGGACTTATGTGGGATATTAATCTTGGAAATGTAGAATACATTGATGATAGTGCTTTTGAAGATTGTGAAAATATTAGAAAGATAAAAATCGATAGTGAAGAGATGGAAAGTATTGAAGAAAGAGCTTTCTGCAAGTGTTATAGTCTTACAAATATAACGCTTCCCAAAAGAATTAAAACTATAAAGAGTGGTGTGTTTGCAGCTTGTGCAAATCTAAGGTCAATAGTTTTACCTGAGGGGCTAGAAAAAATTTCAGCAGATACATTTAATAGTTGTTATACTTTAAAGTCAGTAAAACTACCTGATAGTATTAAACTAATTGCTTCTAATGCATTTTATAAGTGTGAAAGGCTTAAAAATATAAATATGCCAGCAGAACTTCTTGCTATTTATGCTTTAGCATTTCGTGATTGTAAAAGTCTTGAGAGTATAAAATTCCCAAGTAAATTAAAATCAATTGCTAATAATGCTTTTGCAGGTTGTTCAGCTTTGAGAGATGTCGAATTTAATGATAGTCTTCAAGCAATAGGAACATTTGCTTTTGAAAAATGTTACTTATTAAAAGATGTCCATTTAAATGAAGTTGACCTGGCAGAAAAGGCTTTTAGTGAGTGCTATAGTCTTACAGATTTTTCAATAAATGGGGGACAAATTGCAAGTGATATTTTGACTAGTTGTTCTAATTTAAAATCTTTAAAGATTGGCAGGGATGTAGAATTTAAAAATCTTGATATTGCTTCTCTACATAAACTTAAATATATTTATAAAGATAGTGACCAAACTTGTTTCGTTGAGGATGCTGGAAGTGAAACTGATGTTATAAATATGGACGAAACTAACGGTGCTAATATAGAGTTTTTTATTAAGTTTTGGGAAGAAAAGGATAAACTGCGAGTTGATTTTAAGAATGAAAATGTTACAAGACTTTATAATGTCATTTATTCAGAACTTGGAGAGGAAGGCTTTAAAAAATTCTTTGAAAATAAAAATATAAAATTCTTTAAGCAACTTTCTAACTTGCCAGACTACGAACACGATTTTAATGCTTTTTGTAAATTTTATTATAATCTTGGAGGCTTTACAACTCCAGTTACTGAAACAAGAATTACTAAAAGTAAACAAGAAGTTACATCGACAATAAACTATGCACAAATGATAGGCGAGTTTTTTAAGGAACAACTTGCAGAAGAAGAAAACTTATATCAAAGTTCTTTTAAATTGTTTGAAGGAATGAAACTAGGGGAATTTAAACCAGAATTTACTAAATTCTTTTTAAATAAAACTGTTTATCCTCAACTTGTAGAAGAACTCAAAAGAGATAATTTATTTATAAAAAAGTGCTATGAAGAATTTGATGAAATTCAGATAACAAATACCTCAAATAAAGGTTATCAAAGACAATTAAAACCTACAGTTAAAAAATTTGTAAATGCCTTTATTGATAATACTTATATTGGGGTTACTGACGAGAATTTTGATATTGCTAGTACGCTTGTTCCTTATTTTGACAAGCAAGAAACATTTGAAAAAGCTCTTGCTATAAAAGAAGAAAAGGAAAGATTAGGCACAGGAAACAATATACTTGACGAGCATCTTGAAGAACAAGATGTTTTTGGCGATATTGATGCTCTAGCTAGAATGATTAAATCAAAAGGTGTTAGTACTCTTAGAATAATGTCTGATATTGCTAAAGATAACTTTACTTTTGAATGGCTTGAAAAAAATGACCCAAAGAGTTATATCTTAGGAAAATTGTGTCATTGCTGTGCTTTCATTGAAGGTAAAGGTTTTACATATATGAAAGCAAGTATTGTAAACCCTGATATACAAAACCTTGTAATAAAAGACAAGAATGGTGTTATTGTTGCAAAGTCTACATTGTACATCAATAGAGATCAAGGTTATGGAATATTTAACAATCTTGAGATCAATAGGGATATCCATATCGATAATTTAAACGAGGTGTTTAGAAAGTTCCAACTTGGAGCAGTAGCTTTTGTAGATAAGTATAATAAAAAGCATCCTGATAAACCTTTAAGAAAAATCAACATAGGTATGGAAAACAATAAGGCAAAAGAGCAGATTGAAGCCGAATTTGAAAAGGAAAAGGATTTGTTGCCATCATTTAAGTATTCTAACTATGCAGATGGTGAAAATAATGGTGATGCAGCAAGTTTAAAAATTCAATATACTGTTTGGAAAGAAAAAGATGAATAAAAAGGCGAGGATAAACTCGTCTTTTTTAATGTCGTCTTATAAAAAATTGATAATAGTTTTTTTATTTCAAAACGAAGACTTTATATTTTTTAAAGAGGCTCAAATAGGTTGATTAAATTGTAATTTTTTGATAAAATGACAAATAGAGGTGTAAATTGAAAATAGCAAAATCTTGGAAAGATTATGTTGTCATTGCAACTGGTGATGGCGAGAAGTTAGAAAAATGGGGAAAATATACTTTGCTTAGACCAGACCCACAGGTTATTTGGCACGCAAAAGATAATTTAAGCAATTTTAAAGGGTTGGATGCTCATTATGTTAGGTCTAGTTCTGGTGGCGGTGGTTGGAAATTTTTAAATAGAGTGCCAGAAGAGTGGAATATATCGTGGAATAATATTAAATTCATCATTAAACCTATGGGATTTAAACATACAGGTTTATTTCCTGAACAGGCGGTAAACTGGGAAGATATGACAAAACTTATCTCAGAAGCAGGAAGACCAATAAAGATTTTAAATTTATTTGCCTATACTGGGGGTGCAAGTGTTGTTTGTGCTAAGGCGGGAGGAATTGTTACTCACGTAGACGCCAGTAAAGGTATGGTAGAGAGAGCAAAAGAAAATGCTATACTAAATGGTATTACAAACATAAGATATATCATTGACGATTGTGAAAAATTTATCAATAGAGAAATTAGGCGTGGCAACCGTTATGATGCAATCAT
>CARXKP010000059.1 GCA_949096025.1 uncultured Eubacteriales bacterium | reverse complement strand
ACATAATAGTCCAAAATTAAATCTATTATGTTATTTTTTAATAACATAATAAAAATCTGCTTATTAAGCAGATTTATCAATCATTTGTTCTAACATCCAATCAGAATATACTCCATATCCCTTTGTTGGATCAGATAAGAATACGTGCGTAACAGCACCGACTATCTTTTCATTTTGAATAATTGGAGAACCACTCATTCCTTGAACAATTCCTCCTGTCAAGTTTAGCAGACGTTCATCAACAACTCTAATAATCAAACTTTTATCTGAACACTTAGATTGAAAATTTGTTTTGATTATTTCTATATCATATTCTTCAGAAATTCCACTTATACTCGAAACAATTTTTGCTTTCCCAGGCTTTACACTTAATCTGCCACCAAGGAGTGTCGACTTATTAACATCAACCATATCTTCTATTTGCTCCATTACACCAAAAATTCCAACATTTGTATTTTGATTTATATTCCCCTTTTTGTTTTTATTTACAAATACACATTGAAGTTCTCCTGGATTGTTTTTTTCGCCTTTCTTGATATTTACCAAAGAACATTTATATACTTCACCACCAATCAATGGCAATGCATCTTCTTTTTTTCCGTCTGTTACTGCGTGACCTAATGCAGCAAATTGATTATTATCTTTTCTAACAAAAGTTAAAGTTCCGACCCCTGAAATGTCATCTCTAACCCATAATCCCAATTTGTATTTTTCATTTTCTTTTAATAAAGAAACGTTCTCTTTTATCTCTTCATTTTGTCTATTAAATATTATTTCAACCTTTTCGCTATCAATAATATTTTCCAATGCCTTATCAACATCTTTTAAAGTAGAAACTTTTTTTCCATTTATCTCTTTAATTATATCTCCGCTTTTAAATATATTATTTTTAATTAATTCTGGATTTTTAACATCATATACTGCATTACTGACAACCATAACCCCATCAGTTTGAAGAGAAATGCCAAGCGGAGAACCTCCAATATACACCTCTTCTTCTGGTAATAATTTTACCTTAACTTTCTTAATTGGTATAAATCCAAATAATTTAAATACAATTTCTCCTTCATCAACCTTTGTTTTTCCTGTCTTTATTTCATTTTCTTTTAATTTTAATTCAACAAAATTTCCAAATAAATCTTCCTTATTTGCTCTATCAATTTCATCATAACTAACATAAAAATCAGATGGTATTTTGATTAACTTTATTAAAGAAATATTGCTAACAATAATAAAAACAAAAACAAATATTAATATAAATATCAAGCCCTTTCTATTATTGTTTCTTTTAAACATTCTTTCCTCCGGACAATAAAGTCGTTTTATAAATTAATCTCATTAACAAAAAGACTACCTAAATGGTAGTCTACTCAATATTTATTATTTTATACTTTCCCTGCTTTAACACGCATTTCTTCTGTTTGTTTGAGAGCTATATCTGAAACCTTATCCCCAACAATCATTCTTGCAATATTGTAACTAATTTCATCATTCTGTAAGTGTTTTATTTCTGCAACAGTATTGTCATTACTTTCCCGTTTTGAAACAAAATAAAAATCATCTCCATAACAAGCAACTTGAGGCAAATGTGTTATACACAACACCTGGGTTTCTTTAGTAATATTATTTAATTTATCACCAACTATATTTCCTGTTTCACCACTAATTCCTGCATCTATCTCATCAAATATCAATGTTTGCGCAGTACCAGCGGATGCAAATATTGTTTTAAATGCAAGCATAAATCGACTTAACTCACCACCAGAAGCTGTTTTTGATAATGATTTTGCCTCTTGACCTTTATTTGCTGAAAATACAAATTCTACATCATCTATCCCATCTATTCCTATTTTTTCCATTTCTGAAAATTTAATTTCAAATATACTAGATTTCATTCCAAGCTGTTTAAGTTGTATATTAACTTTATTTTTAATACCTAAAGCGATTTTCTTTCGTAATCCACTTAAATTTAGACTAACATCTTTCATTTCTTTTTCAAGTAAAGATTTTTCTTTCTCCAACTTACTTAACATCACTTCACTATCTTCAAGCATACTAAACTCATCTTTAGCTTTAGATAAATACATCAAAGCGCTTTCAATATTTCCGCCATATTTTTTAGTTATCGATTTAATTAAATCTGAGCGTCTATCTAATTTTTCAAATTCTCTTTCATCAAAATCTGTAGAAGATTTGATATCTTCCAGTGTATCACAAATATCTGAAACTTCATACCTAGCACTCTCTAATCTCTCCCTACAATCATTAATTTCGTTAAAATTAACTAATCCAGCTAAAGCATTACTCGATTGCTGCAGTGCAGAAATACAAGAATTAACACCATTATCAAGTAAAGTTTGACAAATAGAAATAGATTCATATATTTTTTCTGCATTAGTGAAAAACTTTAATTTTTCATTCAGTTCATCTTCTTCACCTTGCTTTAACTCAGCATCTTCTATTTCTTTTATTTGATAATCCAACAAAGATTTCTTTCTTTCTCTTTCAAATTCATCACCACCTAAATTCGCTAACTTTTTATTCAACTCATATATCAAACAATGTTTTGATCTTATTTTTTCTTTCAATTTACCTACTTCTTCACCACCAAATTTATCTAGCATATTTAAGTGATTCTTTGATTTTAGTAATTCCACATTTTCGTGCTGAGAATAACTATCTACAAGAAGTTCACCAACTTCTTTTAACACGGATAATACTACAGGTATACCATTTATTCTTACACTAGAACGACCTCCAATTGTAAGAGATCTTGAAAGACCAATTTCTTCGCCATCAAATCCTAATTCCTTAAGAAAAGCTTGAACATTACTACTAAGATTAGAGAAAACCGCATCTACTCTCATTTCATTTTCACCGGTACGAATTAAAGTTCTATCAGCTTTGGCACCTAAAACAAAATTTAACGAATCAAAAATAATGCTTTTCCCTGCACCAGTTTCACCTAAAAGTATATTTAATCCTTCACCAAATTCTACATCAATATTTTTAATTACTGCAACATTTTTAATAGATAATGATTGAATCATTTTTCACCTCTATCCAATCATCTCATTAAGAGTCACAACCGCTTGACTAGCAACAGTTGTAGAAGGAAAAATAAGCATTACAGTATCATCTCCATTAACAGCACCAAGCAGTTCATTTATGTTAAGTTTATCAACAAAACTTGCGATAGCACTTCCAAGTCCTTTCATTGTTTTTACAACAACAAGATTCATAGCTACCTTTACAGATATAACAGATTCTTTAAAAATGGATATGTATTTATTAGAAATTACTTGCTCATCTGAACCAACAAAACAATATTTATATTTACCAGAACTAGATAAAATTTTCGTCAAACCAAGTTCTTTTATATCCCTAGAAATTGTCGCTTGAGTTATTTCAAAGTTTGCATTTCTTAGTTCTCTTGCAAGTTCATCTTGAGTTTCAATTTCTTTTGTAGATATAATTTCTAATATTTTCGACTGTCTAGCGCTTCTTGCCATTTTTTCTCCTCAATCGCTATATTCCTTATTTTACAAGGGGTATAGCCTTTTATGAATATTTATGAATTTATGGTTATTCATTCATTTTTGATTATTATACATCAAAATTTATAATTATGCAAGTGTTTTTTGTATATTTATTCATTCA
>CARXKP010000058.1 GCA_949096025.1 uncultured Eubacteriales bacterium | reverse complement strand
AAATATCAATTTACTACGCAAAAGGAGAAAACATATGAAAATATCAGAAGCAACGACTAGTAGAATTATAAAATTAATGGAAGAAAAAGGTGTTAGTAAAAAAGATTTAATAAAAAGAAGTGGCATAACAAGTGAAACAATTTCAAAAATTTTAAGTAATTACAATGCAAAACCTAAAATAACAACCATTTATAAAATATGCAAGGCATTTGAAATTTCTCTTGCTGAATTCTATAATGACACAATGTTTAATACAGTGGCAGATTAAAATTTAGAAATATTTTTTTAATCTTTACATATATCAGCAATATTTATTTTACTTTCATTAAAAACAAATATTAATTCAACAAAAAAAAGACAGTCATTAGGCTGTCTTTTATATTTTAATAAACATCTGCGTTTGGTACTTTTTCTTCTGTTTTATCTTCTATTTCAACTACTATTGCTTCTGTTGTAAGCATTGTTGCAGATACACTTGCTGCATTTTGAAGTGCTGAACGAGTAACTTTTGTAGGGTCAATAATTCCCCTTTCAAACATATCACAATACTCATTCTGATAAGCATCAAATCCGTAAGCTTTCTCATCAAGGTGTTCATATATCTTATTAATTACAACCCCGCCGTCAACACCTGAGTTTTTTGCAATCTGTCTTAATGGTTCTTCGATTGCACTTCTTACAATCATTGCTCCAGTTTTTTCATCTCCAGAAAGAGTAGAAATAAGTTTATCAAGCACCTTTGTTGTCTTTAATAGTGCTACACCGCCACCTACAACAACACCTTCTTCGCTTGCTGATTTTGTTGCAGAAAGAGCATCTTCAATACGGAGTTTCTTTTCTTTCATTTCAACTTCTGTTGCTGAACCTACTTTAATCACTGCTACACCGCCAGCAAGTTTTGCAAGACGTTCGTTAAGTTTTTCAAGTTCATATTCACTTGTCTGTTCTTTAATCTGCTCTTTAATCATCTTAACTCTTGCATTAATCTTTTCAGCCTCTCCGCTTCCCTCTACAATGGTTGTGTTATCCTTTGTAACTTTAACCATTTTTGCTCTTCCAAGCATATCAAGAGTAAGGGTTTTAAAATCAATGCCAAGTTCTTCAGAAATAACAGTTCCGCCTGTAAGAATTGCAATATCTTCAAGCATAGCCTTTCTCTTTTCACCAAAACTTGGTGCTTTTACTGCAACGCAGTTAAATGTTCCTCTAAGTTTATTAAGAATAAGTGTTGTAAGAGCCTCGCCTTCAACATCGTCAGCAATAATCAATAGTTTTGCTGACATCTTAAGAATTTGTTCAAGAAGAGGTAACAATTCTTGGATATTTGAAATCTTTTTATCTGTAATAAGTATAAAAGGGCTGTCGAGTTCCGCGAGCATTTTCTCATTGTTAGTACACATATATGGAGAAAGATATCCCCTATCAAACTGCATACCTTCAACAATAGAGAGTTCTGTTTTCATTGTTTGAGATTCTTCAACTGTAATAACTCCGTCACTTCCAACTTTATCCATAGCCTCAGCAATAAGTTCACCAATTTCCTCATCACCTGCTGAAATTGCAGCAACCTGCTTAATATCAACTGAACTTTCAACCGGCTTTGAAAGATTTTTAAGTTCTTCTACAATGCAATCAACAGCCTTAAAAATCCCCTTTTTAAGTATAATAGGATTTGCACCTGCAACAAAGTTTTTCATTCCCTCTCTTACTATCGCTTGAGCAAGAACGCAGGCAGTTGTTGTACCATCTCCTGCCACATCATTAGTCTTTACGCTAACTTCTTTTATTAGTTCAGCACCCATATTTTCAAAAGGATTGTCAAGCTCAATTTCCTTAGCAATAGTTACACCATCATTTGTGATAAGTGGACTTGTGAATTTTTTACCAAGTACAACATTTCTTCCCTTTGGTCCAAGTGTGATTTTTACGGTATTAGCAAGAGTATTTACACCATTTTCAAGCGCCTTTCTTGCTGCAAGACCCTCTAATATTTTTTTTGACATATTTATATATCCCTCCTAATCAATAACAGCCAAAATATCAGGCTGACGAATAACAACATATTTTACTTCATCTACAGTAATTTCAGTACCTGAAAATTTACCGTAAAGCACTTTATCTCCTACTTTAACCTGCATTCCAATTTGTTTTCCGTCTAAATTCTCTCCGCTTCCAACAGCAACAACGGTTGCAAGTTGAGAGTTTTCTTGTGCAGCCATTGGGAGTAAAATTCCTCCCTTTGTTGCACTTTCATTTTCTATTGGCAGAAGAACTACTCTGTCAAACAATGGTTTTATTTTCATTAATCTCCTCCTATATTTTTTTGTATTTTACTTATATAGTATACAACTTTTTTCGCCTATTACAAAATATTTTAAAAGTAATTTGGCTCATAGATTGCAACTTTTTGTCATACATTATTACGATACAACATCATAAAAGGAAAAATCAATCTTCAATGACAAAATTTTTAATTAAAAACAAAAAAACTTTAGTTTGGGTTACTATTTCCCTTCTTTTAGTCATATGCTTAATTCTTGCAAACTACATTTCTCTTTTAATATTAAAGACTGATAACAAAAGTGATGAAGTTACAAATCCCGAAGTGGAAATCTATATGCTTTCACTTTCTAAGTCCAAATTACAAAATGAAGCAAAATCAATCGCGCCTGACTATCAAAAGATTGGTGCTGGAGGTTATATTTGGAAGCAAGACGATTACTTCTATGTTATAAGCAGTGCCTACATTAATAAAAACGATGCCGAACTTGTAAAAAACAGCATCAAAATTAATCAAGATATAGACAGTGAAATTATTACAGTTAAATTTCCATATTTTTCAATAAATGGAAGTTTTAATGCAGATAAAAAAAAGGTTGTCAGCAAAGCCATTGCAATCGCTCAAACATTTTACACATCTATTTATGATATTGCAGTAAGCCTTGATACTGGAGTTAATAGTGAAATAAATTCTAAGCTTGCAGTAAATAGCACTAGTAATACAATTTCAACCATTTATGCAAACTTTGATACCCTTTATCCAAATCCCCTTACAAGCCCACTCAAAGAACTTAGCAACTTTATAAAAAAAGTGGTATCTATCAGCAACAAACTTGCAATAGATGAAAGACCAAACAAAAATCAAACTTACTCCTCTCATCTAAAACTTAGATATCTTGAAGCACTTGCCTGTTATTATGATTATATAACCGCTTAATCTTTTTTATTAATCAAAAATTGAATATAATCCAAAACCGATTTTTGTTGAGAACTTGACAAAAGATTATATTTACTTAATAGCTCTTCATTTAACTCTTCATCATTAAGATTAAAAAATTCTGACAAAGAAATTCCTAATGCATCACAAATCTGCATTAGGGTTTTAATGCTAGGATAAGTTTTTCTTGAAAACATATTTGTAATTGTACTTTGTGTAATTCCTGCCTCTAATGCTAGTTTATATAATGACCAACCCTTTTGTTTTGTTAAAGATAATACCCTCTCTAAAACTTCTTTTTCATTTTTCATAACAATAGTATAATATACATATGTTAGCAAAATAAAACCCAATATATCACATATGTGTTATGGTTAGGAAATGATAAATTTGAAAAATCTAAATAAAAATTCTGAAAATCTTCCTAGACATAGCGGAATTGAACTGCTAAGAATTTTTGCTATGCTTATGATAATAGCACATCATTTTGCTTTGTTTGGACTTACGATTTATGGCGATGGTTTTAACTTTTTTATTGCAAGACTATTTCAATTCGGAGGAAAACTTGGAGTTGATATATTTGTAATCATATCTTCATACTTAGATCGGAAGAGCA
>CARXKP010000057.1 GCA_949096025.1 uncultured Eubacteriales bacterium | reverse complement strand
GAAGGATTCGAACCTTCGACCTCTGCCTTAGAAGGGCATTGCTCTATCCAGCTGAGCTACGGAAGCGAATGGAGCAGGTGAAGGGAATCGGACCCTCGCAACCAGCTTGGAAGGCTAGTGTTCTACCACTGAACTACACCTGCATAATGATGACTATAAGATAATAACATAAATTAATATTTTTGTCAAGAATTTTATGCAAATTAATTTGAAGATTATTTAAAAATTTTATTCCTTAAAAAATTAGAAATTTTCAAAATAATTTAATAAGTTTTTTATTAAGAGAAATATGATAATTAATATAGAAATAATAAAAAATCAGCAAAAAACGCTTAAAAATCATTAATTTAAGCGTTTTTATTAAAATTTTAATAAATTATAGTTAAAAAAGAGGTTCTTCCATTGTGCTTGGAATATCAATATTTAAAAGTTTTAAAATGGTTGGTGCAATGTTTGCAATAGATTTTCCCTTCTTAATTTTAACATTTTTATGTTTTTCACTTGCAAGAATGAAAGGAACAAGGCTTGTTGTGTGGGAAGTAACTTTGTTTCCTTTTTCATCAATCATAAGTTCGGCATTACCGTGGTCTGCAGTAATTATACAGTCTCCGCCTGCCATAATAGTTGCGAGAGCAAGCGCATAAGCCTGTTTTTCAACACAAGTTATTGCTTCCTTTGTTGCTTCAAAATTTCCAGTATGACCAATCATATCAGGGTTTGAGTAATTTACAAGGATAAAATCATATTTTGCTGATGCTATAGCATCTAGAGTTGCTTCAGTTATTTCAATGGCTCTCATTTTTGGATAATATGAAAAGTCTTGAGTATCAATGCTTTCAATAAGTTTTCTCTCTTCTCCGTTATAAGGTTTTTCAATTCCTCCATTAAAGAAAAAGGTTACGTGTGCATATTTTGTAGTTTCTGCAATGTGAAATTGTTTTAAATTGTTTTCTGATATAATAGATGCTAAATTATCTTGTATTTTCAATGGTGGATAAAGAACATTAAGATGTTCAAATTTTGCTGAATATAATTGCATAGGTGAGAAAAGAAGATTTGTAAAATGTTTTGTTTTAAAATGATTAAATTCTTCACTTGTTAAGCATTCAGTGAGTTCTCTTGCTCTATCGGAACGATAATTGAAGAAAATTACACTATCGTTATCTTTAATTGCACCTTCTTTATCTATTAAGGTTGGTAAAACAAATTCATCATAAACATTATTATTATAACTTTCTTTTAAAGTGGACAGTGCATCCTTTCCGCTGTAGTTATTGCCATATACAATAGTATTATACGCTTTTTCAATTCTATCGTAACGTTCTTCTCTATCCATTGCGTAAATTCTGCCAGAAATAGAAGCAATCTTAAAAGAGGTTTCTTTTATTTTGTTTTCTAGCATTTCAATATATTTTATTCCACTATCAACAGGGGTATCTCTTCCATCCATAAAGCAGTGTATAAATACCCTTTTTAAACCTGCATCTTTTGCATAGTCTAGTATTGCAAAAAGATGATTTATGTGTGAATGAACGCCTCCGTCAGATAAAAGCCCCATAATGTGAAGTGCTGAATTGTTAATAAGTGCGTGATTAATTGCATTATGAAGTTTTTCGTTTTTTGTAAAGACGTCTTTCTTTATATCGTCGTCTATTTTAAGTAGGTCTTGAAATGAAACTCTACCAGAACCTAAAGTTAGGTGACCTACCTCACTATTTCCCATTTGTCCCTCTGGCAGACCAACAGCTTGCCCACTTGCTTTTAATGAAGAAGTAGGATACAACTTTTCTAGTTTGTCAAGATTTGGTGTTCCAGCTGATAAAATTGCATTTCCAAATTTTTCTTTTCTGAGGCCAAAACCATCAAGAATTATTAATGTAACCATTTGTTATTTCTCCTTTATAAATTAGATAATTGATTAAAATATCGTTAAAAACTAATAAAAAACGCAGAAAAATGTTGTTTTTTAATGATTTTTCATAAAATTATTCGTTATTAAGTAAATTATAACGTTCTTTATGAATAAGTGCATTGAATATCTTTTCTCTTGAATCAGGGTAAATTTTATCAAGTTGAGAAATTAGTTTTTTTGCATTTTCTCTTTCTGTATGTTTATCGGCAGGGCAAGGGTTAATGAGAATAGGATAATCTTTGCTTACTCTAATAATTTCGCTCTCATCACAATAGATAAGTGGACGAATAACCGTTAAATCTACACGCGAAAGGTATGATTTCGGTTTAAAAGTTGAAAGCCTTCCTTCAAAAAAGAGTGACATCAAAAATGTTTCTATAAAATCATCCTTGTGATGTCCGAGTGCAACTTTATTGCAACCAAGTGTTTTTGCAGTGCTATTTAATAAGCCTCTTCTCATATTTGCACAAAGTGAACAAGGATTTTTTTCCTTCCTTATGTCAAATATTATTTCAAATACATTAGATGGTACAATAGTGAACTCAATATTTATCTTATCACAAAACTCTTTTATTTCACTATAATCATTCTTTCCACCGCTTAAATCTACAGCGATGGCAACAAGAGAAAAATTCTGTGGAGAGAATCTTTGATAAATTGCAAGTGCGTTTAATAGAGTTAAACTGTCCTTTCCTCCTGAAATCCCTACAGCGATTTTATCACCTTCTTCAATGAGAGAGTAGGTAGAGCAGGCTTTGCGTAACACCGATAGTATCTTTTGCATAATTTACCTCGTCAAAAATAATTGTACTTAAAATTAAACAAAAAAGCAACTTTTTTAACTATAGTATTTTTAAAATAATATCTTGCATTTTTTGTCAAATTAGTCCTTAAATTGCTTGACAAATATACCTTAATCGGTATAATAGTTGTGTTAGGAGATAAATATGTATATTTCAGTACAAGAGACGGCAAATAAGTGGGGGTTGTCCACTAGGAGAGTAAGAGCATTATGCGAAAACAAACAAATTAAAGGTGTTACAAAGGTTGGTAGAAGTTGGAACATTCCAGCAGACGCTAAAAAACCTAAAGATCCAAGAAAAAAGATTGATTATTCTGGTGAAATTGCCAAAAACAAAACAATTTTAAATTCTTTAAGAGAACTTACTGAAGGAGAAAAAGAAAGATTTAAGGAAGACTATCTAGTTGATTTTATTTATAACTCAAATGCCTTTGGCGGAAATAAACTTTCAAGGGAAGATACATTGATGGTTTTGCAAGGAGTTTCTGTAGAAGGGAAAATGGTTAAGGATACTTTAGAGGTTTTATCACAAAAGGAGGCTTTTGAAGAGATAATTAAACTCTCAAACAATAATGAACCGCTGACTGAGGAAACAATAAAACGACTACATTACATTTTATTATCAGATAAGCCTCGAGATAGGGGAGAATATAGAAAAGTTGCAACTACTATATTTTCTAAGTTTAAAACTGCTGAGCCTCGTTTAATAGAAAGACAGATTGAGGAACTTTTAAAATTACATAATCATAGAAAAGATGGTGATATTGTAAAAAGAATTTCTCTTTTTCATATAATTTTTGAGTCTATTCACCCTTTTATCGACGGAAATGGAAGGCTTGGAAGACTTTTAATTAATTTAGAACTTATGAAAAATGGATTTCCTCCAGTTGTTATAAAGGTCGAAGATAGGCAAACATATTATGATGCTTTTGAAGCCTGCCTAGAAAATGGTGATTTGTCAATAATGGAAAATCTTTTGGCAGAGCAATTAAATGATAGTTTGGAAAAGTATATAAAAATTTTGGAAGGTTAGATTTGACCTTCTTTTTTTGTAGAAACAATAATTAAAATATTCCCTAATTTTAAGAAAAAAGACAAATTTTGCATAATTTTTATTTAT
>CARXKP010000056.1 GCA_949096025.1 uncultured Eubacteriales bacterium | reverse complement strand
AGATGTGTTTTCTATTGAATTTGCTAGTATAATAAATGACTGTTGTGGTTTAATCAATGGCTTTTGTTTTGAATTATGTAAACAAGAAAACCCAGCAAAAGATGAATTTAATATGACGGACTATAAAAAGTATATTTTTAACAATTTTCAAAAAGAAGAATTTGTATTTTGCGACAAATTTATATTGCAACCATGGGAAAAACTTATAAATAATGATATTGATAAAAAGACCTCTACACCTTTGTGGTGGAAAGTGTATAATGAAATAAAACATTCTGGGAAACCATATTTTCAAAAAGCAACACTAAGAAATGCTATTTCGTGTATGACAGGCATGTTTAGTTTACTTGTTATGTATGATTTCAAGCAATTTGGGTCAACAATGTGTAATTGGCATGGTTTATTTAAAGATGCAGGTAACGCTGGTAAAGGGACAAGTTGGGAATGTTAAAAGCAATTTTTGACCCAATATTATTCGACATAGACAAGTCTCAGTGAGCCAAATAGAAATCGAGATAATCGGTTTCTTTTTTATTTGCAAATGTAATCTAGTGGATATTTGACAATAAGGTCAGAAAGTGGTAAATTAATTTTTATATTTTCAAAAGAGGAGCAATATGGAAATTCTAGGAAATGTTTTATTAGGGATTGTGTCAGTCTGTACTTTTTTGTCTTATTTTCCACAAATTATAAAATGTTTAAAAACCAAAAAGAGTGAAGATTTAAGTATTTGGTCTTGGGTGTTATGGGTGGTAAGTTCGCTTGCTTATACTCTTTATGCCTTTTTATGTCAAAGTGCAATAATGCTTATATTTGAAACTTCGCTCGAACTTTTATTTTGTATCATCATTCTTATTTGTGCTATTGCTTTTAGAAAGAAAACAGTTAGTAAAGACGCAGAAACAAAAAATTAATGAATTTGATTTTTATTTAAATTTATTAAAATAATGCAATATTCTATTTATTTCGATAATATTTATTTTTGTTAAGATGAATATAATAAATTACTATGAGAAGTAAAAAATTTATTTTTAGTTTTTTATTTATATTATTTTTATTTTTGGGTGGTTGTGGAAATGTTGAGGCGGAGAATAATGTTAAATTTAAAAAATATGAGTTAAATATTGAATTACTTAAAGTTGATGTTTCAATTTATGATTTAGCAAAACCACTTATTTTTTATTTTCCTGTTGTGACAAGCAAAGCAATATCAAGTACAGAGTGTGGTTGGGCAGGGGCTAATTTATATACAAGTAAAGAGATAGAAAAAGTTACGCTTTGTGAGCAGGAACAAGATGAATTAAATTATTTATATAATGGAAAGTATATATCTTTTTTAAAATATAGCATTGAAATAGTTAGAAAAACTAATTTACAGGTAGGGGATAGTATCGAGTTATGTGATACAAAACTGTGGATTTATCACGATTTAGAGTTTGAAAGTGTTTTGTTTAATGATGAT
Source organism: uncultured Eubacteriales bacterium (assembly GCA_949096025.1). GTDB lineage: Bacteria > Bacillota > Clostridia > Christensenellales > UBA1242 > Caccovivens. The sequence goes on along the minus strand of CARXKP010000056.1, from coordinate 2,406 downwards.
TATTTAAAAATAAATATAGTAAAGAGTGTTAGTGATGAACGGCTTCCTAATTGGAAAGGCATATTATCAGAAATTAAAACTCAGATATGTGATAATTTATGAAATTAATTAGGAAGTTAACATAATGATGATTTTAAATAGTTATAAAATAATTTGTTTTAATTTGCTATATTTTTCTATATATGCTATAATATGAGGTATGAAAAAATTTAAGCCTCCAGTGGCGGTTAAAATTATTTTTAGTTTCTTGGTAGTGATACTCGTTGGCACATTCTTCTTGTGCTTACCTATTTCGTCAGCAGACGGCAAGTGGTTCTCATTTGTTGATTCCTTTTTTGTAAGTACTAGTGCTGTTTGTGTTACTGGGCTTACCACTGTTGACCTTGCTGTGCATTTTTCACTATTTGGAAAGATTGTTATAATGCTTCTTATTCAAATAGGCGGGCTTGGCTTTGTTACTATTTCATCGCTTATGATTATGATGTTTGGTAAAAGGCTGTCTTTTGAGCAACGCCTCACATTAAAGGAAGCATTTAACAAGGATGACAATCAGGGCGTTGTGCGAGAACTTATAAAGATTGTGCTCATCACCTTAATTGTTGAGTTTGTCGGATTTGTATGTCTTGTCCCTTCACTTGCAGTAAAATATGGATTTTGGTCGGGTGCTTTTAAAGCTTTATTTCTATCAATTTCTGCTTTTTGCAATTCGGGTATGGATTTATTTGGAACGCAAGACAATATGTTTGCCGGAATGAGTGTGTTTTCTAGAAATGTTTTAGTGCTAATTCCAGTTATACTTTTAATTATTGTTGGAAGCGTTGGTTTTGTAGTAATTTATGATATTATAAGGAAGAAAAATCCAAAAGAAAAAAGAAAGTTATCTTTTCACTCAGTTTTAGTTTTGAGTATAACGGGGATTCTTGTTTTTGGCGGAGCGATTTTGTTTATGATTTTTGAGTGGAATAATCCTCAAACAATCGGGGATATGAACTTTGGTCAAAAACTTGTAAATGGATTTTTTCAAAGTGTTACGCCAAGAACTGCAGGTTTTGCTACTTTTAATCAGGGGGCAATGACATCTGAGAGTAAAGTTTTAACAACAGTTTTAATGTTTATTGGTGGTAGTCCAGTTTCTACTGCAGGCGGAATTAAGACAACAACAATGCTTGTACTTATATTATACATTTTCAAAATGCCAAATAAAAACGGTGGACTCGTGTTTAGAAAAAGAAACATATCAAGTTCAATATTGCATAGATGTTTAAAACTTTTCCTTATTATGATGTCAACCATTTTTGTTGGAAGTTGTATAATTATTGCTATAGAAGGTTCTACATTTGGAGTGTCTGCGGTTGTGTTTGAGGTTGTTTCTGCTCTTTGCACAACGGGGCTTACCTTTGGAATAACTCCGCTCTTAAATGTTGGAAGCAAACTTATAATATGTTTATTGATGTTTGCTGGAAGAGTGGGGTTACTTACTTTTGCTATGCTTATTGGAAGAAAAAGTCAAAATATGGAAATTGAGTATCCAGATTCAAAAATAATCGTTAGTTAAGGAGAAAATATGGAAGAAAAAGAAATAAAAATTACAAAAGGTATGAATGACTTTTTGGTAATTGGTCAGGGAAGATTTGGTATTACTGCAGCGACAACGCTTGCTCAACTTGGGCACCAGGTTCTTGCCGTTGATAAAGATGCTAAAAACCTAAAAGAAGTTGAGAATGTGGTTTCTAGTGCAGTTGTAGCAGATTGTTCTAGTATTGAAGTTATGAGGTCACTAGGTGCTCAGAATTTTGATTGTGCCATTGTTGCAATAGGTGAAAACTTTGAATCAAGCGTTCTTATTACTTCCTTTTGCAAGCAACTTGGCATTGGTTTTGTAGTTGCCAAGGCACAAAACGAGCAACAAAAAATAATCTTAGAAGAAGTAGGTGCGGATATTGTTATATTCCCAGAGGTTTATATGGGCAAAAAACTTGCAAATATTTTAAACGAACCTAGTGTAAATAAACTTCTCGACCTATCTCAAGATGTTAACATTGTTGAAATTGCTATGCCTGAAAGTTGGGCAGACAAAACTATAGGGGAACTAAATATTAGAAAGAAGGCAAAGGTTTCTGTTATTTATATTAAAAGAGAGAAAGAGGTGTTTACACCAGAAGCGGAAACAGTATTACTACTTGGCGATAGATTGATAATTGGTGGTGATAAATCTGCTATCGACAATCTTTCAGGAAAGGTGTCAAATTCGATTGATATTAATTATGTGATAGGTGATGCTCTCGGTATAAACTAATTTAGTATTGAATTTTTTTGATTTAGTATCGTATAATTTATGTAAAGTTTTAATAAATGTTGATATTAAAAAAAGAAATAAAAGGAGATAAATTAGATATTACCTCTAAA
>CARXKP010000055.1 GCA_949096025.1 uncultured Eubacteriales bacterium | reverse complement strand
AATATTCTATTCATTTTCCCCCACTATAACTTAAAATAATTATAGCATACAAAAATTGAAACACAAATGTAATACACTCTAAAATTATATTAAAAAAGAGGATAAAATTATCCTCTTTTATTTTTGTAAGTCACTGTTATGGTTCGCTAACGCTTTCATCTTCAACTTCGAGATTAACTTCTCTATCAAGAACAGCGTTAACTTTCTTAACAATTTCTTTCTTCATTTGCGCTTCAACATCGCTTACTTTTACCTGTCCTTGGAATTTTTCAGGAGTTAAGTTGATAACTTTTGTTGAAACTTTTCCATCTGCATCAGTAACAGTAACAAGAGCAGAAGCATTAACAACTGTTTGATTCTTTTTGTCGTTGTATGAAGCAGTAATATGATATTTAATAGAAGCAGTGCCTGTAACTTCTCCCTTATCAGTAGACATTTGAGTATTTTGACCTTCAACATCAGTTACAAGGTCTTTATCAAATGATTGCATTGAAACATTTTCGCCCTTAACAATAGGAGCCATCATTTGGTCTTCACCTAAAACGTGAATGTTTGGTGCAATTTGGTATTCAAATAAGTTGTAATAATTTCTTCCAAAAGCATCTTCACATTCAGCAAGAATAGTTACATCACCTGTACTCTTAACATAATCATTTGAAACGATATTTAATAGATTTCCACCTTTTCCTTGATTGATAAGAACATCATTGTATTTAGCAACAGCATCAGCACCAAATTCAACTGAAGAATATGGGTTGTTTACAATGCTTAATACATTTTGAATATCCATCATACCAACAGCATCAAGCGCTTCAGAAACAGCTGCAGCAGCTTCACTTTTAATATTTTGCATATTTTCACTTAATGACTTAACTTTTTCAGCTGATGCATTTATCTTTTCAGCATCCTTCTCTGAAACTGCAGTTTTGAATTCTTTAATAACAGATTCTTTTGTTTCATATAAAGCATCTGCTTTTGCTTTTGCATCTTGTGCTTTTTGAACAGCACCATTTATGCTTGAAGTAGAAACTTCTCTTCCTATTTTTTCTGATTGAACTTCAGCAGCTTCTTCAGTACCAAAGATTAATTGAATTGTTTCTGTATTAGAAACGTGAGTTCCAATAGTATCATAAGCACCATCAATAGATCCTTCAGTGATAATATCATTTGCTTTATCTTGAAGATCTTCAAGTACTTGAACTTGAGTAGTTGTATCTTGTAATGCACCTGTTGTATCAACAAGATCTTTATGTGTTGCTTGATAAATTCCAAATATAGAACCAGCAAGAATTCCAAGTCCAACAATAACGGCACCAATAGTTGAAATTAATGTAACACCCTTCTTTGTCTTAGCAACTGAACCAACATATGTCTTAGATTGGTCATTAAGCATTTTTTCAATTACAAGTTCAGGAGTTTGAAGAGATTCTCTTCTCTTTAAAGTACTATCAAGTTCTCTATCAAATTCGTCAACCTTTTGTTTACCAATAGGTGTTCTTGAATATTCTTCACGAAGTGAAAGATATTCTTCAACAATTCCTGAAACAATGCTAGAATAAGAAGCAGCACTTCTTTGAGGCTCTGGAGTTTGCTTTCCTTTTCTTTGATCCTTATAGTATTGTTTTAAAGCAGATTCATATTCTGCATCTCTTCTCTTTGCACAAGCAACAGCTTGTTGAAGTTTTACAGGGTTAATGCTGTTTGGTGTTTCACCAGCAAGAGCATTATAATGTTCTGCAAATCTTGGGAATATAATGTCATTGAAAACTCTTGTATAAACATTAAGACTTCTAATTGCAGCATTACATTCTTGTTGACTTTGATAAACTTCTTCTCTTGCAAGATTAAGTTCTCTTGTAGCAGCTTCTCTTTCAGCAATAGCAGCCTGTCTTTCAGCTTCTGTGGCTGCTCTTTCAGCATCAATAGTTGCTTGAAGTTGACGCATTTCGGCCTTTGCAGACTTAATCTCTTTTTGATAATGCTCATTAAGTCTTCTTTGTGTTCTATAAGTTTGAGCATTATAACGGAAATCATCAGCTTGTTGAGCAGCTTCAAGTTTCTTACTTACCTCGTTGTAACGAGCAACATAATCTCTAAGTTGTGCTTCAAGTGAAAGATAAGCTTTACTTGTTTCTTCAAGTAATTCTTCTCTTGCCTTTTCAGCAGCAGCATCATCATTTCTTGCTCTTTCAAGCAATTCCTCTGCTTCTTCCTTTTGTCTTTCAAGAAGAGCTGCTTTTTCTTCTAAATCTTCTAATTGTTGTGCTAAGAATTCAATATCTCTATCATTACCATTTGCCATTGAGTTAATCCTCCTTTACATATCTTACTTATATTATACTCTACAACCCGCTTGATGTCAATAGTGATTTTAAAAAAAGTTTGCATATTCTTTCAATTTGAAATATAAATACTCTATTTTTAAAAAGAAGGAAAACCTTCAAAAATCAATCTGTAGTATTTGTAGAACGAAAAACGCTATAAGTCTTATATTATATAGTATATACAGAATTTTATAAAACTATTTTATTAAATAAATATAATTAATTCTCAATAGTTTCGTCAAGGTAAGTAGCCGTAAGATCAGCCAGGTGCAAGAGGAAGCAAATTGGATATTTATAAAAAACATCAGCCATCATAAAACTTCCATTTTTAACCCTTATATCATACTCACCCATATGCCAATTTATAGCAAGAGCCTCCTCTCTTGAGAGTTTCATAAAAGCAGAAAGAATATACACAGATTTTTCTCCGTGACCATAAGGAAGACTATCTTCATATCTAAAATATGGTTTTTGCTCCCATTTACCATCTACCTTAACATTTCTTACATCTTCTACATAAGTATTAACTTTACAAACATCGTGAAGAAGTCCCATTATAGCAATGCTTTCTGGAGAAACTTTTTTCTGCCAGTCATCACCATACTCACTTTGAACAAACTTTAAAAGTCTTTTGTATACATTAATTGAATGTTGACAAAGACCTCCTCTATAACAAGAATGTCTTTTCCCACTTGCTGGAGCAACAAAGAAATCTGATTTTTCAAGCCATTCAACAAGTTTATCTGCTCCATCTCTGTCAATATTGTCATAGAAAATTTCTAAAAATTCATCTCTTGCTTCCATTTAAACACCTCTTTTGAACTTAAAACAAATAAAAAAGCCCATTTATATTTGACTTATCTGTAAATAGATTTATTATCCCCTTTATAATAAGGGAGAAAATAACATATTACTATTATACATAAACTTAAAGTTTTATTCAAATAAAATGGATACATTACATTTTTAAAAACAATTATTAAATTAGAGTTTTTGACAACTAACCCTATAATTTAATGGTTAATTATTATTTATAAACTACTAAATAATATTTAAAAATCTTGATTGCTCACTTTCAATTTGTGTTTTTGCCTTTAAATACTTTTCCATAGTTTCAAGAAGATATCTTTCTTTTCCAAGTTCGTCAAGTTTGTTAACTCTTTTTTCATCCATAAGTTGTTTTAATGGATTAGCAGTGAAACCATCCTCTTCAAGAAGTTTCCTTACCCTATCAACAAATTCTGCGTCATCATTGTTGATAATTTTAATACGAGCATCGCATAAAGTTTCTCCACATCCCTTATTCATCATTCTATTTTTAGCACGCATAGCAAGTACTTTCAACATATTGTTTTTCATTTTATACCCCTCCTTCCTTTTAAAAAATATGTTGTGTTAACACACAGGGCGAACTTGACAAACCTCATAACCTTTGAAAATCAGAAGAAAAGAAACGCACTATATATAACAATTTTATTGAAAATAATCGTTAACGTATTCACAATCAATTTCCGAATATAATTATACAATATTTCTACATTTTTGTAAATATATTTTACAAAAAATTTTGGAAATTTTTGTCGAAAATTGATGGCTCATCTTCTAAAAAAACTATATACGATGTTTTTATAAGCCCTTAAATACAATATATACATTTTATACTAAAAATTAATGTTTCTCTTTTGCAAAATTTCACTTTTAGCGAGCAAATATCTTTTAGTCACATCTTCTAGATAGACAATTTTTTCTTTTTCGCTTAAATTTGAAATGTCATTATAGTCATATAAAGAAGTAAAATCTGCTTCATCTTTCATAATTTTTTTTACTTTTTGTTTAAAAATTAGTTCATCCTTTTTATAGTCCTCTTCACTTCCCTCAATGAATCTTATAATCTTTTTTAACAATCTACTCACTACCCCTCCATAAAGTCTTTGGCTTACACAGCAACCTAAGTCTCTTTACTTCTAATAGCAAAATTATATAAGTTTATAAATTATAA
>CARXKP010000054.1 GCA_949096025.1 uncultured Eubacteriales bacterium | reverse complement strand
TTGTTCCTGAGCCATTATTTGGTCTTAAATATACCGTTGCTGTCTTTGGTATCCAATAGGCATAAAGCGTTGTATTATTATTTGCTATATCCCAAGTTCTAGCACTTGTTCCATCTGCATTGTAGTATTTTGTCCCGCTTCCATTTGTTTCTGAATAGTATCCGTGAAAATCATAGCCATATCTTGTTGGCACTGAGATTGTTGGCATTGGCGAATCGTATGTTACCGTAGTAGAACTAGTACCTCCACTTCCGTTTTGTTTATCTAAAATTACTGTATATTTATTTGCTGTCCACTTAGCAAAAAGATTAATTGTACCGCTATTGACAGTTGTTAAATTTTTTACTTGCTGACCATTACTGTAAACAACATTTCCTGTTGATGAATCTGACCATCCCGCAAAACTATATCCTGATCGAGAAAAGTTATTAGAACTTAAATTTCCAATTTTATCATAAGTGAATGTACTTTGAGCCATACTTCCAGTAGCATCTGAACTATTTTTATTATAACTTACATAATATGTATTTGCTGGGCAATAAGCATAAAAATATGGGCTAAGACTATACATAACTACATCAGCGTTATTTTGATATGTAGATATTTTTGTTCCTGAAGAATTTAGCCATTCTTTAAAATGATAACCTGTTTTTATATACGAAGATATAGAAGGTAATCTTATAGTTGCTCCATATAAACCAGTTTTTGTTTCAATCCTAGAAGTTGTGCCATCACTATATTTTAATTCAACATAGCCAGTCGCTGTCTTTGGTGAAACGCTGATTTTTACATATAAATGATCTCCGATTCCTGTTACGTGTGCTTTTTTATCTTCTTTGTAATATTTTTCGCTCGCACTGCTATCAAAATCTGAGTAAGAAGATAATTCTCTAATTAATGTTTTATTATCGCTCCTTAATAATTTTGCTGATATATTATAATAACCACTATAAAAACTACTAAGATATATATTATATGCATCATAAATTGCAGAAATGTGCGAAGCAGATCCGTCAACAGTACTCGATGTTGAACTGGAGTTTAATGAAACCTGACCCCAAGTAAAATCATCATAATTATATCTAATTCCATACTTCACGTGACAAGCAAGATTAGGCCCAATTAAAGAATAACTATATCCATCTGATGATTTTGTCAAAGATGATTTAGTCGCATCTAAATTAGAAGATAAAGCACCTCCACTTGAAGTAACAGACATCGTTACTGCTATAGTCTTAGCATCAGACGTAAAAGAATGTGGAGTCAAAAGAAACAACATTCCTAATACAACAAATAATAAACTTAATAAAAAAAGTAAAAAACTACTTAATTTTATCCTCAATTTTTCTCCCTTTTATTGTCTACAATAAAAGCAATAAACAATATATTTTATATAACTATTCTACCCCCCCCCGCCAAAATTTGTCAAGAATATTTGCTAATTTTATACAAAATTTTAAAAAATTACATTTATCAAAAAATAATTTTATCATTTTATTAAAATTACAAAAATCAAGATATATAGATAACAAAAAAACACATTAAATATAACTTTAATTAATGTGTTTTTTAATTGATTAGACATATTTTTTAAATTTACTTTATAACAACTACAAGTCAATTACATAGTAACATTAATTTTAAGTCCAGGTCCCATACTAGAGCAAATAGTAACATTTCTGAAATATTGTCCCTTTGCTGCAGCAGGTTTTGCTTTAATTAACGCTTCGATAACTGTGTTGAAGTTTTCTACAAGTTTCTCTTTGCCGAAACTTACTTTACCAATGATAACGTGAACATTGTTAGTCTTATCAAGTCTATATTCAACTTTACCAGCCTTAGCATCAGTAATAGCCTTAGTTACATCCATTGTAACAGTTCCGCTCTTTGGGTTTGGCATAAGACCTTTAGGTCCGAGTACTCTAGCAACTCTACCAACAACACCCATCATATCAGGAGTTGTTACGCAGACATCAAAATCAAGCCATCCGCCTTGGATTTTAGCAACCATTTCTTCTGCGCCAACATAGTCAGCACCAGCTTTAACAGCTTCATCAGCCTTATCACCTTTAGCGATAACTAAAATTTTAACACTCTTACCTGTTCCGTGAGGAAGTACGCAAACACCACGAACTTGTTGATCAGCGTTCTTTCCATCAACACCAAGTCTAACGTGAAGTTCAACGCTTTCATCAAACTTTGCTTTTGGAAGTTTTAAAAGTGTATCAATACCAGTAGATAAATCGTATGATTTTTGCTCAACCATAGAAAGGGCTTGAGCATATTTTTTTGCAAGTTTTTTCATAAAGTGCCTCCTTAGTCTACTACAGTAACGCCCATACTACGAGCGGCACCCTCTACCATAGACATTGCAGATTCAATAGATGTGCAGTTAAGGTCTGGCATCTTTGTTTCAGCGATTTGTCTGATTTGAGCCTTAGTAATTGTTCCGACTTTTGTTTTGTTTGGTACTGCAGAGCCCTTGTCAAGTCCAATAGCTTTCTTAATAAGAACAGCTGCTGGAGGAGTCTTAAGTACGAATGAGAAACTTCTATCTGCATAGACAGTTACTACAACAGGGATAATAAGCCCTGCTTGAGAAGCGGTCTTCTCATTAAATTCTTTGGTAAATGCACCTAGGTTAATTCCGTGAGGTCCAAGAGTAGAACCAACTGGAGGTCCCGGTGTGGCTTTACCTGCTTCGAGTTGTAATTTTACAACTGCAGTGATTTTCTTTTCTGCCATTTTTTCCTCCTTTAGTGGTAAGTTGAGCGACAGCAGATGACGCCCTCCCACAATAATAATTGAAAACTAATGTTTTCTATATTTTAATGTGCCATTTCTCTGCTGAAATCTGGCACAGAAAAACCAAAATTAATTTATAAATAATGATATATTCAATTTATATATATTAATGATGCAAACTAAGTTTGCTAGGCATTGATTTTGTGTATCTGAGCAAGTCCCACTTCAACAGTAGTATCACGACCAAACATCTCAACACTGACTGATGCAATCCCCTCTTCAGCATTAACAGAAACAACAGTTCCTATCATACTATTAAGAGCACCCTCAACAATTTCAACTTTATCACCAGCGGTAATATCAACTTCAACTTTAATCTTCTCAAGTCTAAGTTTAATTACTTCTTCTGGAGTAAGTGCTAAAGGTCTACCTTTAGGACCAACAAAACCAGTAATACCACGAGTACGTGTAACATTGTGCCAAAGGTCATCAGCATACTTCATTTTAACAAGTATATAACAAGGCATCGCTTTGCGTTGTACAAGTTTTTTCTTGCCATTTTTTTCTTCAACAACATCTTCCATAGGAATAACTATGTCAAATATTCTATCTTGAAGGTTAAATTTTTCAACAACAGTTTCAAGATTTTCCTTAGCAACATTTTCATATCCAGAAAAAGTATGAAGAACATACCATTTCTCTTCTAGGCTATCTACAAACTCTTTATATCCAAGTTCGTCTTCACTAAGTTCCTGTTCTGTTTGTGGTAATTCGTTTGTTTCGCTTACTATTGCTTCAGTTTCACTCAAATTTTGAGAGGTAATATCTTTATCTTCCATATTTGCCACCTTTATCTATTAGTAAGGAGTCTCATAAGAGCCCCTAAACCATAATCCATACCGAATATAATTACTGCAAAAACAAGAACAACAACTAAAACAACCCCTGTTCTTTTACAAACTTCGGTAAATGTTGGCCAAGTAACTTTTTTAAGTTCAGAAACGGTTTCTCTAGTTTTTCTTCTAAATTTTCCCTTTTCCTTCTTGTCCTTTTTAACATTTTTATTATTTTTTAATTTTTTGTCCTCTTTTTGCTCTTTTTTTACGGTTTCGCTAGTGTCTTTAGACTTTGAGTTTGTCTCATTAGTAACATTTACGTTATTTTTATTCTTTTTAGACATAAACCCCCCGATTATTTTGTTTCTTTATGAACAGTTCTTTTACCACATCTAGAACAAAATTTAGTAATTTCAATTCTTTCAGGATTTGCTGCTGTATTTTTGCTTGTAGCATAATTTCTTTCTTGACACTCAGTACAAGCTAATATTATATTTTTGCGTTTTGGTAATGCCATTTTCCTTCTCCTAACAAAAAAACTAACACCCCTCAAGAGATGCTAGTCGTATTGTATCACACTAAAAATAATTTGTCAACGCATTTTTATAAAATTATATATATTTTTTATATATTTTGTTATTCTCCTTCACTTTCAATTTCAGCATCAACAAGCATAACAATATCCCCCTGCTCACAAGACTTTTTTACCATTTCAAAATCTGTAGGCTGATTGAAATCTAAATCATATTTTTCTATATAAGCAAAATAAGTCCTAAGCATTTCTTTAGCATAAAGATAAGCCTCTTCTATAAAAGAACCATCTGTAGTAAGTTCAAGATCAGGTATTAAAACGCGGTAAACATCTTCATCTTTATCCTTAATAAAAATCGCAGGGTAAACAAAGCTTTTCATTAAAAACTCCTTAAACACATTTTATCACATTAATTTTAATTTTCAAAACAAAACTTAGCACTTTTTTTATTTTTTTAAGATTTTATATTCAAAAA
>CARXKP010000053.1 GCA_949096025.1 uncultured Eubacteriales bacterium | reverse complement strand
TATCATTATGAAACGCAAAGGAAAATATCTGTTTTTTGACATTGAATGTAGTAATGGTTATAATATCTGCTCATTTGGCTATTGCATTGTGGATGAGGATTTACATATACTTACTAAAAAAGATATTATTATAAATCCAGAAAATAAATTTGTTTTATCGGCAAGTGGACATAGGCCAAAGATAGAACTTGCATATCCTCAGGAATATTTTTATAAACAAAATAATTTTTCATATTACTATGATTTTATTAAAAACCTTATGGTAGATAAAAAATATATTTTACTTGGACATTGCGTTTTAAGTGATTTGCATTTTCTTCAATATGCCTGTGAAAGGTATAATCTGCCTAAACTAGAATTAAAAGCTTATGATACTCAAAAAATGTTTCAACTTATTTATAATAGACCTCATATAGAGTCGCTGGAAAATATTTTAATTCAACTTGAAGTGCAGACAAACCTTACATTTCATAGAAGTTGCGATGACGCAAAAGCCTCGTTTTTAGTGGCAAAAGAAATTTGTTATCAACAAAATCTAACACTCGAGCAGTTACTAAAAGAGAGAGGGGATTGCTTGATGAGTATAAAATCTACAATTAATTAAAATGTATAAAATAATCATAAACAAAAAAGCGGAAAATTTTTCCGCTTTTTTGTTATTTAGATTTAAAATACTGCGATTGAATCGATACTTGCATTTCCTTTACATTTAATATTTACAGTATGACTACCACTTTCAAGTAAACTTGAAATATAAGAAGCAGCATAAGGAAGATTAGTTTCTTCAAGTGCAATAGAGCTTACAATGTGTCCGTCAATAGTAACTTCAAAGTTTTTGCCATAAGCAGAATTTGAAATCAGTGCAAGTCTTGTTCCAGTGAAATTAAATGTAATTGTTGAATTGTTTTTACCTACATAGATGTGGCCAAAAGTAGAATATGTTTGTACACCGCTCCAGCCATTTGAATAAGTAAACATTTCATTATCAGGTGAGTATAGTTTGCCATTGGTTAATGAGAAAATTGATGACAATTCTATTTTATTCAGACAAATATAACCTAAATTGTTACGAGCGTGTGTTGCAGTGACAGCAACTCTATAATAGTTGAATGAGTACATTGAATCAAATACTGCTACTACTTTATAGTTATTGTTATAAGAAGTATTTGTTTGTGTACAAACAAGAGTCCAATCTTCACCATTTTCGCTTACCCATACTTGGAAATTTTTAGGCATATATGTTGCATATCTACCTCCATTGGTTTGAGAACCGTGGAATGTGAGTCTATTTGCAGTAACAGTTTCACTAAGTTTGACAGTTACACTAAATGGATTGCTATCAGAAATTGCCTCTCTATTAGAATGAATAAAAGTATTATCGTTATTATCAAATAAGTTTGTAATTGCGTGAACCGCAGTGTTATCCCAAGGTTTATAGTTGTTGGTTTCAGATTCAACATAAGATTGAGTAGCGGACATTATCTTTTCGCTTTCATTATAACTAAATGTGTATCCTCTTGTATAGAAATAATCTGATTCAAAACCTGCATTTGAAGGGAATTCATAATCTTCGCGATAAGCATTTACATAAGTCGCACTTGTAGGAGGAATTAACTCTGCTCTGTTTGCTTCTTCTTCAGTTACTTCATTTCCTCTATAGTCGTAATAATGAGTTTCAATTCTTACTGCGTCTTCTTCATTAGCAACTTCGTTGCCTTCTGCATCATAGTATTTATTAACTATTGTAAACATAGGCTCTGTCCATTTTGCTGTTCCAAGCCCAATATAACTTCTTGCTGCTGTTTTTACGATAAGAACTGATTTGAAATAAATCCAAGAGTCTTCTTCGACCTCAATATCAAAATAGGAGTTAGGGTCATTTGGATAGAATGCTGCTCCACTTCCATTTTTCACTGCTGCTCCAAGAGTATAATTTACTCCGCCATCTACAGAATAGTAAACTGCACAGTTTTGTCTACCACGCAAGTAAATTCTATATTTGCCTGCATCGTTGAAATACAACTTTCCACGAACTTCTGCTATTGTATTATCTTTTATAAAGTGATGAGCAGGTGCATTAGGGTACTTATTATGGTTAGTTTCATCATCTGGATAGTACCAAATATCTGTGTTACAATTTTGAGTTGGATTGTTATGATCCATTTCTGTTTTATCGTTATATTCAGCATAGTTGCTCTTATATGCTTCTTCTGCATCAGTATACATACTTTCAGCAGTATAAGAATAGGTTGTTCTTGTAAGAGTAGTTTTATTTGTTTCGTGAGATTGTTCAAATTCGAGTACAAGGTCAATGTCGTCAACCTTAAAAGCATTTTGTTTATGAGTAACAGAAAGTGTTACTATAATTTTACCAGAATTTAAATCTGAACCAGGTTTAAATTTATAATTATAATCATCTATTTTTTCAATAGTACCACTGTCAGGAGTGCCGACTCTCTTTATAGTATAAGTAAAGTCGTCAGGAATTACTATACTTCCGCTAGCATATTGCCCATTAGGAGCAGTGTAAGGACTGAGGTCAATATTAAAATCTTTTCCATAAGGAATTATATAAGGTTGCATTGTTTTGAAATATCTCTTTTCACCATCATAGTTATAACTTCTACCTGTTTGATAAACACTTGAAACAGGAACGAATGTAGGATATTCAGGATTTTTCCACTTTGATGCAACTTCCTCAGTGATGCCTTGTAATACATCTTTAAAGAAATATGTCATATCATTGTGGGTAATGTCTTGCCAAGCTCTTAAATAACCAGAATAAGTTTGACCATAGCCACTTTTTTGTTGTTTGATTTTTGATTGAATATAGTCGTCAGGTCCAAAGTTATGAAGCAGAGTAGCATAAATTGCAAGACCTTGTTTTCCGTTGCTTGGTGAACCGCCTCTTGAAATCTTTAACAAATCATTTAAAGCCCAAGTAGCAGATGTGTATGCATTCCAGCCACCAAGTGGACCGGCACCGTAATTAGTAATACTTCTTGACGAAGATATTTTTGTGAAAAGTGCATAAGATACAAGAGTCATACCGTTGTTTGTTACTTCACCACCATTTCCAACACCATAGCCTTGGAAATTGTGATGATATTCGTGGAAGTTTCCCCAAGCACCAGAGGTAACCATAGAATTGTAGTTAAGAGAAGATGACATCCAGCCACCAGGGCAATTTACTGAACTTCTTCCAGGGAAAGCAACTGCAGCACCTGCTGCAACAAATGGTTCATATAAGAAAACTATACCTTGACTACTGCCAGTTGTAGTAACACTTGATACTTTTTCCCAAAGTATTGCTGCTTTATAAATATCTTCATAAGAAAAATTTTTGGCATAAATCTTTGGACCAGAGTGAAGTACTCCATAATTCCAAACTTCAAGGTCAAAGTAAGGTGCGGAAGTATTTTTATTAGCATCAAACTCTTCTTTAGTTGTGTAGCCTAGGATAAAGTGAGAATAAGCAACGCCTCCTGAGATTGTAGCAGTAAAAGTTGCTTTAGTATTTCTAATATAGAGTGGTCCACCAAGGAAAGAGCCAACATAAGCAGTATAAACGCCATTTTCAAGAGTTGCAGTGTTTTTATTTACTACCATTGTGTTTAATATGATTGGAAATCTTTGCATTTGGCCTTTTGCTGTCCAAATATTATTTGCTTGACCGTTGTAAAGCGCTTGACCAATATGAATTGTAAGACCGCCGGTTGCATTCATATCAGCTTCGCTTATTTGTATTTTAATAATTTCTCCAGCAGGTGCATAAACTCCAGTAACGGAATAACTATTATAGCCACGAGGGCGAAGAGTTACCTTCTTAATAATACCAGGTTCGTCTTCTGCGACATCTCCGAAGTAAAGACCTGCGGATGCTGAATGTTTGTAAAGGCGACGATGTTTTTCAAGTTTGTCAAGGGCAGGAATAGGATTTGCTGTTGTGCCATTGTACAAATAACCATCTTTATCCATCCAAACATAGCCACCGCCATTACCAGAATTGTTAAAAGTTCCATTTGCACAAAGATAATTAGCTTCTTGTATTAGAGCATTTCTATGTGCTAGGTTTTGTTCAGAACTTCCAATAACAGTATTGAGAGTGTAACCAAATTTTGGATAAACTCCAAGCCCTTCATCTCTAGTAGTTTCAGGCACTGCTCTATCAACTTCACCAATTTGTTGACTATAAAATCCTACGGCAGTGGTTGAACTTACATTTGTATCATAAGTGAAATCTTTTATTTCACTTTCCTTATAATAGGTTTCTTCACCAAGTTTAACTTCTGCATAAGGATCAACAGGTTTTAAATCACCACTTGGAACATAGACACCAGTAGAAGGTGTAGGAATGGTATTTTCAACAGGTGGAGTATCTGGTGGATTGTTTTTATCGCCTGGCTTTCTAGTAGCAAGGACAATACCTACAACAAGTGCAACCACCACTAAAATTGCTATAATAGGAATAACAATTTTTAAAGTTTTGCTGTTTGACTTCTTTTTAAGAGGCTTTGAACTATTACTAGATGCTGTTGACTTTGCTGAAGAACTTGTAGCAGATGTTTTTGTGGAAGCATTAGAAGTAGTTCTTTTGGTACTAGTAGAAGAAGCCGATTGTTTAGTTGTAGAACTTGCTGGTTTTGATACTGGCTTTTTTTGACTAGAAGTCCCTAAAGAAGTATTTTTAGTGTTTCTATTCTCCATATTTTTACTCCTTTTATTATGTAATTTGAAACAATATAATTATAATAAGATAAAATATATATGTCAATACAAATATTGAAATTTATATTTAGTTTAGATTAAATATATATAATTATTATATATACTTTATTAAGGCATAGAGTGTTTAAAAATCGAGGATTTCTTAATAAAGTGAAATAATAGTTTGACAAAAAAATAATCTAAACTTTAATACTTAAACAAACAAAAATTTTTAATAAAAACTGTTGACAAAGTACTAGGCAATGTGTATAATTAAGAA
>CARXKP010000052.1 GCA_949096025.1 uncultured Eubacteriales bacterium | reverse complement strand
TTTTCATTAATTATACCTTTTTTATAAAATTAAAGTTATCTAGATTATTTTTAATGAAATTAGGGATAATTATAAAATTATAATTAATAAAGATATTGCAAAATTCGACAAAGATGAAAATTAAGATATGATAGAAATTATGGGTTGACAAAATGGCATTAAAATGCTAAAATTGTTGTGAAAAGGATGGGAAATTGTATGGTTGAAAAATCTCGTGATTTAAGTTCTAGGCTTAGTAAAGTGCCTGACATTTCCAAGGTTGCAAAAGAGGATGAACGCATTGAAAGTTATATTAAACAAATAAGTTCAGACGGATTTGCTCCTATAAACACAACTACAGTAGATGCTACGCATAATAGAGAGATACTATTGCTTGTTTTAAATGATTTACATATAGGCTCGCCGGGTTGTAATATTGATAAAATAATTAGGTACCTCCAGGAAGTAAAATATATTCCAAATCTTTATATTGTTCTTAATGGTGACCTTATGAATAATGCCAACAATCTTGGCAAATCAAGTCCACTTGAAAATGACTTGTCACCTATGAATGAACAAAAAGTTATTCACGTTCTTTTAAGTGATCCAATTATTAAAAGTAAGATTGTTTGCTCAACGAGTGGAAATCACGAGAGCGGTGCAAGAGCGAGAGATAGCGGTCTTGATTCTCTTGTTACACCTATGGCAACACTTGGCATTTTGGACAAGTATGCTAGATATATGGCACAAGTTGTATTTAAAGTACAAAATCCTTATAGTAAAAATGGTTATTCAGATTTTAGAGTTCTTGTAAGACACGGAAGTGGTATGGGCGGAAATTCTGGAAAAGTTATTGATACTATGTTTGACAAACTTAAAAGTTTTGGTCAGTATGATATGGTTATTCAAGGTCATACACATAAGAATCTCTATTCTGTTGAAGATACAGTTACTCAAGATAATAACAATGCAGTCAAAAGAAATGTTACAACAGTGAATGTCCCTGCAGCAGAAGAGATGAATTCTTATTCGACAGATTATGGTTATCCACCTCCAAATACTGATAACTTCATTATGGCTATCAGAGCAGAACGCAATCTTGATGCACTTGACTATGCACTTAATGATGAAACAGTTATGCCTTATAAATATATTGTAGATACAATAAGTCTTGATAGACTTGAATTTATGGATCTTGCTTCATTTGATGTTAAAATGCCAGAAAAACTTACAGATGAATACATTGATGGTGTTGCAAGAGGCGCAGTTAAGAGAGTTGGACAAAAGGCTGTGGGTAGAAGAAGACCTGTTCAACTAAAGAGGGAAGAGCCTGAAAATAAAGATGACTATGAAGACGAAAGAGGAGATATGTAGTATGGCTAAACCTAAAAATGACATTACTTATGAAAAGAATGATGATGCGATTGAAGAGGTTGAATATTCACTTGAAAATCTTGAAAATGATATCGCGGGTTATCAATCGAATACAAATAAACTTCCTCGTTCAAAACATATTATAGTAAAACTTCCAACAGATGAAGCACAGATCGATATGTGTGTGCTTTCAAATATTTTTGTAGGGCTTACTGGGGCGCATCATAAGACAGCAAAGGAAGATAAGCCTTTTAGAGTTCAAAAATTCAAAGCTCATATTGAAGAACTTGCTAAAAATCCTGATGCAAAGATAATGCTTGGTGGAGATTTATTTTATTACCCAGGTGGCGGATTAAAATATCGTAAAACTTATGCTCCTTCTTATAATCATCAAGTACAACTTTTGGTTAAACTTTTATCGCCTGTTAAAGATAAGATTGTAGGTGCTTATGATGGGACCCAAGAGATAAAGATCTTTGAACAAGATGGAATGAACTTAACATATCAACTTATGCAGGCACTAGGAATAGAAGATAGATATTGTGGACAGATGGCGGAAGTTGATTTTGTATTCAATAATAAAATGACAAATGGTACATCTCAACCTGTTCATATGCTATTTGATCACGGCTTCCTTGCTGCAAATGTAACAGCAACAGTTGCTAAGAAAACTGAGGGCTTACAAAACAAGATTAATGGTAAAGATTTCTATTTTACTAGCCACTATAATAAACTTTTTATTGAAAGGCGTGCTGCTCTTGTCGCAGATAGTGGTTCTAGAATGCTTAAAAGACCTTATTATTTTGTTTCTGTTGGTGGTTATAGAGATTATCCTAATCGTCTTACTTCAAATAGAAATGTAAGTGCATCTAATACAGATAATGGAATGATTCGTGTTTTTGTAGTTCCAAATCCAGATAGAGGAAATGTTCGTGGACACGACTATGTTGGTGAACCTGATTATAAAATATGCCAAGAATTTAAAAACTTTGGTAGAACTCCAGGAACGGAACTTAACTTTGATATAATGAAAGAAGTTGCAAAGGTTAACGCTGAAAATACTTATGCAAAACTTATGTTAATTGAATCTATAAATGAACAATTTGACAGTTTACAAAGTGAAAATGTTGGCAAGATTTTAACTAAACATTATGGAAAGCAATCACAGCAGGAAAGAACTATACCAGCAGAGCAAAAACAGCCTGTTACGACATCAAAGCAGACAGTGATAATTTCTGATGAGGAGGATGAGTTATGATAGGCGGAATTAAAACTAAAGCAGATGGTGATTACTGTGCTTATTGTGATAATAAGATAGATCCTGAAAAATATAACTTTTGCCCAGTGTGTGGAAATCCACTCAATGAAAATGGCGAAAATTTGCGTCACGAGCAGATTGTATCAGAAAAGATAAAACTTTTAAGTGAACTTACCTCATCTATAAAAGATCCTAAGGCGCTAAAAGTTATACAAAATAAAATTAAAGATATATAAAAATGCACTAGCTTTAATGCTAGGCTTTTTTTTGCTTAAATTTTAAAGCGAAATGGTATTTCATTAAATTTGCGATTAATGCTTATTGCTGTATTAATTAGTTTGAAACTTTTTTCTTTTATGATATAATACTTCAGTGTTGTTTAAAAAATAAGTCGGACTCGACATATTTTTTAATTTAAACAGTATTAAAAATAATAAAGAGGTGCAATATGAGTAAATATGATGTTGTTATTGTAGGTGCGGGACCAGCAGGACTATTCAGTGCTTATGAACTAATTGAAAAAAATCCTAATTTAAAAATTTTATTGCTAGATAAAGGAAAAAGAGCAAAAAATAGGGTTTGCCCAATGAAATTAACAGGTAAATGTGTTAATTGTAATCCTTGTCAAATTTTATCTGGCTATGGCGGTGCAGGTACTTTTTCAGATGGGAAATTAAACTTTATTCCAAAACTGGGGAAAAGTGATTTATTTAAATATATGGGGCAAGAAGAAGCATACAAACTTATTGATGAAACAGAAGAGATTTTTATTAAGTTTGAAATGGATGCAGAAGTTTATCCAAAGAGTAGTGAAGAAAGTGAAAAAATTAAAGAACTTGTTACTCTTAAAGGTGCAAGATTGCTTCTTATTAAACAAAAGCATCTTGGTTCTGACAAGCTACCTACATATATAGAAAATTTTACTAATTATCTTGAAGAAAGAGGTGTGACAATACTTGAAGATTGTGATGTGAAAGATATTGTAGATGAGGGAAAGGACAATAAAGTCTTATTTGATCTTGCCGGCAAAGAAGGTGATTGTCTTGCCAAATATGTAATAATTGCACCAGGAAGAACTGGGGCTGCTTGGATGCAAGAATTTTTAGATAAACATAATATACCATATAACTCTCAAAGTATAGAAATTGGTGTAAGGGTTGAAACTAGAAAGGAAGTTTTAAAGAGAATTACTGATGTTATATATGACCCAACAATATTTATCAAAACTAAAACATACGGGGATGAAATAAGAACATTCTGTACAAATCCTGGTGGATATGTTACTAAAGAAAACTACTATGGTTATATTTGTGTAAATGGTCACGCGCTTAAAAACGTCAAGTCAAATAATTCAAACTTTGCATTTATTTGCAAAGTCAACTTGACACAGCCAGTAACAAATACAAGACAATTTGGTGAGTCTATAGCAAGAATTGCTAATGTTCTTGGAGATAAAAAGCCAATTATACAGTGCTTGAGAGATTTAAGATGTGGACGAAGAAGTGAATGGCATAGGCTTAATAAAGGGTTCATTGAACCGACACTAAAAGACTGCGTTGCAGGAGATCTTGCACTTGTTCTTCCATATAGAATTATTAAAAACATTTTGGAAGGACTTGAAGAACTTGACAAGATTATACCTGGTGTAAATAATGATGAAACACTTCTATATGGACCAGAAATAAAATTCTTTAGTAACGAAATGGAAACTGACAATAAATTTAAGTGTTTAAATAAGAATTTATATTTTATTGGTGACGGTGCAGGAAAGGCAGGAAACATTGTTGTAGCGGCTGCTACTGGACTTGTAGCCGCAAGAGATATTATAGATAGAATAAAGGAAGGAAAATAATTTTTAAAAAACCTTTTATAAAGGATATGAAAATGGAAGAATTTATAAAAAGAGTTTTAAATTTTGAGAAAATAAAATTCAATAAAATTCTTAAGTCTAAATCTGGCTTTACAAATCTTGTTTTTTTTATAGATGATAGATATGTTATTAAGGTGACTGATAACAAAAAGAATGTTGAAAAATTACATAAAGAAATTGAGATTTATAAAAATGTAAATATGGATGAAATGCCAAGGTGCATATCTAGTGGAAGGCTTGAAGATAAGGATTATTTAATTATTGAAAAGATTTCAGGAGAAAGCCTTTTTAAAGTTTGGCATAGATTAAGTTTAGATGAAAGAAAAGAGGTTGTTTATAAGATAGCAAATATACTCAAAAAATTTCATAGTCAATTCTATAGTTTTCTTGCGAGTAAATTCATAATTAAAGATTGGCAAAAGAAATGGCAGGATAATTTTAAACAAAATATAAATCTACTAAATCATAAAGGTTATGAAACTAGTTTTTTAGAAAATTTTGCAAAAGAAAAATTAGATGATTTATTATTAGAGCAAAATATTTGTTTAGTATATAATGACGCTCATTTTGATAATTTTATATATGATAAAGGAAAACTTAAAATTATTGATTTTGATAGGGTGGTGGCTTGTTCAAAAGATTATGAACTTTTAATAATAAAACAGATGCTTGATAATCCTATTAAGTTCGCAAGCGAAGAGGATGAACCAAATGTAAAAGACAAAGATTATGCTTTTGTTTATAAACAATTAAAAGAATTTTATCCT
>CARXKP010000051.1:1322-5808 GCA_949096025.1 uncultured Eubacteriales bacterium | reverse complement strand
AATATTTCGATAGGATCCTTTTCAGCAATACCAAATTTATTTCTTAATTCTATTTTACCCCCCCCCGAGAAAAGTCAAGTATTTTAAAGTGTGATGTTAAATTTTGAAATTCAAAAAACAATCTTCGTGTTATTTCGACAAAAAAACCACGGGTTATTCACTCGTGGTTTATATTTATTAAACTCTTGAAATATATATATTTAATAGTTTTTCCTCAAATGTAAGTTCACTAGAAAAATCTCCGTTATTTCCTCTAGCAAAACTATCAGCAAGTAGTGTTTTAGTAAAATTATCTTTCTTTCTATCAAGTATTTCTATAAGTTTTTCATCTCCAGAAATCTCAACTTTAATATGATTTACAACTTCAAGTCCACTATCTTTTCTAAGATTTTGTACTTTACTTACAAATTCAGCAACTATACCTTCCTCTATCAAATGCTCATTAAGTGATGTATCAAGAACTACAGTCATATCACCATTACTATCTGAAGAATAGCCTTCCTTATTTTTGAGAGTGATAAGTAAATCTTCCTCTCCAATCTCAATTTCACTTCCATCAGGAGCATTAAATTTAACCTTTTCTCCACTTCTTACAGTATTTACAAGTTCTATAGGCTCAGCACTTGATAAGTACTGGCGAATAGCACCTAGATTTTTACCATATTTTGGACCAAGTGTTTTAAGTTGAGGTTTAAGTTCATATGAAACATACTCATCGGCTTTAGAGAGCAACTCAACATTTTCGACATTAAGTTCATCTTCAATCAGTCCTTTAAGTTCGTCATCAAGTTTAAGTTCTTTTGTTGCACATATCATCACCTTTGAAAGAGGTTGACGATTTTTAACTCCGCTTGAAGCACGACAGGTTCTGCCAAGCAGAACAATTTCAAGAACTTCATTCATACCTTCATTTAGAGTTCTATCAATATATTTTTCATCTGCTTCAGGATAAGAGCAGAAATGTACACTTTCTGGAGCATTTTTATCAAGATTTCTAACTAAATTTTGATAAATTTCTTCTGATATAAATGGAAGGAATGGAGCAAGCAATTTTGCTAGGCCTACAAGAACTTCATATAAAGTTTTATACGCAGCAATCTTATCATCACTTTCTTCACTACCCCAGAATCTTTCTCTTGATCGTCTAACATACCAATTTGAAAGTTTATCAACAAATTCAGTTATTCTTCTTGATGAATTTAACATATCGAGTTTTTCAAGACTTTCATTTACAAATTTAACAAGTTCGTTATATTCAGATAAAAGCCATCTATCGAGGAAGGAAAGTTTACATTCCTCAAGTTTATATTTTGTAGGATTGATTTGGTCAATTTCGGCGTATAAGCAGTAGAAAGCATAAACATTCCAAAGAGTCCCCATAAATTTTCTTTGAAGGTCAACAAGAGCATCTTCATTAAAAGCTATACCTTGTCCAGGAACACAGTTGTTATAGAAATACCATCTTAAGCCGTCCGCCCCTTCATTGTCAAGGATTGTCCAAGGGTCAATTCCATTACCAAGCGATTTTGACATTTTTAGACCGTGTTTATCAAGTACAAGTCCTAAAAGATTACAAGCAGAATATGGTGATTTATCAAAAAGTGGTGTGTTAACCGCAAGAAGAGTATAGAACCAACCTCTAGTTTGGTCTATCGCCTCACTAATATAATCTGCTGGGAATGAATTTTCAAACTTTTCCTTATTTTCAAATGGATAATGATATTGAGCAAAAGGCATTGCTCCGCTATCAAACCAGCAGTCCATAACTTCTGGAGTTCTCTTCATTGTCTTCCCACAATGAGGACAAGGAAAAGTAATCTTGTCAAGGCTTGGCTTATGCAAATCTTCAGGTCTTTGACCAGAGAGTTTTTCAAGTTCATCTTTGCTTCCCACAACATAAATATGTCCATTTTCGCAAACCCAGAAAGGAAGTGGTGTTCCCCAATAACGATTTCTTGAGATTCCCCAATCAATGTTATTTGCAAGGAAATTCCCCATTCTTCCTGATTTTATATGGTCAGGACACCAGTAAACTGAATTGTTGTTTTCAATAAGCTTATCTTTATAAGCTGTTGTTTTTATAAACCAAGTATCCTTAGCATAGTATAAAAGTGGACTCTTACAACGCCAGCAATGAGGATAATTATGTTCAAAAGGAAGAACCTTAAACATTTTACTCTCATCTTCAAGTTTTTTGATGATAAATTTATCGGCATCTTTTACAAACAAGCCACCAAAATCAGTTTTATCACTCATTTTACCGCTTTCATCAACAAGTTGAACAAAATCTATATCATACTTCTTACAAGCATTATAGTCATCTTCACCAAATGCTGGAGCAATATGAACAATACCTGTACCATCTTCAGTTGTTACATAATCATCAACTATTACAAAGTATCCTTTTTTAACAGTATCTTTAGCATAATCAAAAAGTGGTTCATATTTATGATATTCATATTCTTTTCCACTCTTACGCTCTTCTATTTGGTAACTACCCTCTTCAAATAATGTTGGAACGAGTTTTTCAAGCATAATATAATGCTTATCTTCATACTTAAGTTTGCAGTATGTTTCATTTGGGTTCATACATAATGCAACATTTGATGGAAGTGTCCAAGGAGTGGTTGTCCAAACAAGGAAATAAGTTTCATCTTCTTCAAGGCTCTTAAATTTAACATAAACAGAGTTCTCTTTTAAAAGTTTATAGTTGTCACCATTTTCAACTTCCATTTTAGAAAGAGTAGTTCCGCATCTTGGGCAATATGGCATAATTTTATGTCCCTTATAAACAAGTCCCTTCTTGTCCATTTCTTTTAATGCCCAAAAAATACTTTCAATATAGTTGTTATCATAAGTAATATATGGATTATCCATATCAACCCAGTATCCGATACGCTTTGTAAACTTTTCCCACATTCCTTTATATTCCCAAACAGAATTGCGACAAAGTTCGATAAATTTATCAACGCCATATTTTTCAATATCTTGTTTACCGTTAAGACCGAGTTTCTTTTCAATTTCAACCTCAACAGGAAGACCGTGAGTATCCCAACCTGCCTTACGATAGATATAACATCCCTTCATTGTCTTATATCTAGGGATAATATCTTTCATTGCTCTGGTAAGAAGGTGCCCAATATGTGGCTTACCATTTGCAGTTGGTGGACCATCATAAAGTGTATAACTCTTATCGCTATTTTCATTGAGTTTTAATCCTTTATTGATGATGTCATTTTTTTCCCAAAATTCAAGTATTTTGTTTTCATTTTTTAGGAAATCTAATTTTGTTTCAACTTTATTATACATTTTCCCTCCATTTATTGTTTAATATAAAAAAAGCCCAAAAAGACACAAGAGCCTTTTGGGGCTTTATAAACCACTTGTTTCTTTTTAGCGGGCTAATACCCACGCCTTCTATCACGGGAAGTCCCGACAAAAATTAGTTATGTTTATATTACTAAATATTTCATTTATATATAAACACTTTCATCTTTGCAACTCCGAAGGTGATAATGAAATAATAATCCTATTGCTTTCCACCAACCAGCAACTCTCTGCGGGGATATTTTTAAATCATCTTGTCCTTCATCAACGCATTTAAAATTAAATTTGTGTGTAAGAAAATCTTACTTTTTTTAGTTTAGCACACCTAAAAATCAATGTCAAATTATATTATTAATATTCCTCTAAAATTTTTTGCGCCTGAGAAACATTTGCACCAGTCATAATTCCTAGAGGATGCTCTGTTGGTAATCCATTTTTTGTAAAAAGAATAGCAAGAAGTTTATGATTTTTATAAAATTCATTCAATGCTTCTTCAACAGTACAATCAGCTTTCTTAACAACATAATAATTACTTTCATTTAGACTTGAAAGCATATCCTCAATTTGAACATTATCTAAAAAGGATTTTGCGTTTCCTCCAGCAATTAAGAAATTTCCAAGAGAATGTAAAATCTTTTGACCATTTGCCACTCCTACAAGTTTATTATCTTTAAATACTGGAATATTACTAAAGCCACAAGAAGCAATAAGCATAATTACATCTCGCATACTTTTATTGGCATAGGTAATTTTAACATCTTTTTGAGCAACACTTTCAAGAGCAAGTGGTGGAGTTGTAAGCAGTTTTTCGATATGTTCAATATTTTCAACCACACTTGTATGTGGTTCTGCAATAATAAAATCTTCACTATTGCTATGAACTATTGCATTTCTAAGCCTTCCATAATCTATCAAATCATCTTCATAACGCCTTACAATATAGTTTATAACTACCGCCTTTCTAATAAGGTCAGAAAATCCCATTGCTCTATTTAAACCATATCTAGTTTTGAGCGCATAATCAATATTATTGTAAGCATCTATAAAACGTTTAGCATTGCTTTCTTTCTTTTCCTTTTCGTTTTCCAATTAAAACTCCTTTTCCGTATAATTTTATCATATCAAAAAAAATAAATCAAACAAATTAATGTATTAATTA
>CARXKP010000051.1:0-1312 GCA_949096025.1 uncultured Eubacteriales bacterium | reverse complement strand
TTCTCCATTATTTTTAATTTTTTTTATAAATATTTTTAATTATTATATATTTTATGATATATATTTAAAATTTGACATTAGTAAAAAAAGAAGCAAAACTAATTGCTTCTTTTCTCACTTTTAAATTAATCAGCATAATTTTCCTGGTCAATAAACATATCTTTATCTTGTTTAGATACAACTGTATTTGTAATAAGACCAACTTTACCAAGCATATATCCAAGTCTATCATCTTTCTTTTCGTGTGGAGTTTGAAGTGGAGCATAGTTTTCAATGATCTGTGGAAGAGCATTGTGCAAGTCATCAATGGTTTGAATGTTGTTAGCGCTCTTATATGCCTCAACCGCTCTATTGTATGCAGCAACAACTTCTGCAGATGGAACAAAAGCACCATAAGCACCCTCTTGCATTTGACCAACTTCAATTCCTTGTTCTTTTAAGAATGGAGCAAGGAACATAAGATCCTTTGCAACTTCATCTACACCGATAAGTTCAAGTGGAAGATGTTGGAAAATTTGTTTTGCACTCTTTTCTGGATTTCCTCTGTCATACTTCTTTGTGTTTTGAGCAACCCAAGTATCGTGAATTTCAGAAAGAATTTTGATAATTGCATCATATTTGCCATCACCTTTGAGTTCTTGTTCGTGAGCCATAATTCCGTTAATCGCAGAAAGAACTGAACCACCTGCATAAACGCTTGCATCAAGTTCATCAAATGCAACCTTTGCATCTCCGTTATGTTTTTTAAGAGTTTCATCAGCAACAGCCTCAGCTTCTGCCATTGTTTTACCATTCCAAGCAATCATTGCATAAACTTGTGCTTGAAGATCTGGTGTATATTTAGATTTCATAATAATTCCTCCTTATTTATAATTATATTATATAATATTAAAAAAATATTGTCAATACCCTAGATATTTATAATTTTACTTTAAGCAATTTTATCATTTTTATAATAATTAAATATCATTATAGTAATTGGTTATTTTTTTTAAGCATTTATATGATCTCAAATTCTTCTAAATTCTTTAATTTCATCCTTATAATCTGTAAAGTCTTTTTTTATATAAACAACCTTTAAGTCCTCTCTTTTCATTGCAGTATTAGCAAGAGTTAGTTCTTTTATCTTAGCATCTATATCTTTAATAAGTCCATATCACCTTAAATCAGTTTTTATTTTTTATATCTTAGCATATCCTCTTTGATTGCTTCTAATTCCCTAATTGCTTTTTTATAAAAGTCATTATATTCAGAAAAGTGTAAATTTGTCAAGCGTTTGCGAGTAGTTTTTTAGAAATTTTTAAGAATTTTT
>CARXKP010000050.1 GCA_949096025.1 uncultured Eubacteriales bacterium | reverse complement strand
ATCAATCATAGATAGTACATCTTGATTTAAATTTAAAATAATAGAAACATCATAATTTTCATTTTTTGAAATTATATTTTCAGGAGTTATATAAGGTAAAATACCTTTCTTATTTTCGGTAAGATATTCAATTACAGCTTCAATTATTAGACGAGAATCCAAAAAACTTTTTTTATATTTAAGTTTAAGTTGAGCATTTAGTTTAAGCAAGTTTTCGTAAAAATCAAAAATCTCAGTTTTATCTTCTAAAGTTATTTCGTCCAAAGTGAACGGATATAAAAAAGTGATGGTACAATTAAGAGTTTCCTCTTCATATACCACACTTAATAATTTTAAATAATCGTATTTATTATTAAATTTTTTATTCAATAACTGTAATGCTTCCATAGAAAGATTTTATAATATAAAATGCAAAATGTCAATTAAAATTACTGCACCAAATAGTATAAATAATCCTATGGTATGGATCATATTTTCTGTTTCTCGTTTTATTGGCTTTTTCCTTATTGCTTCAATAGTAGTAAATACAATATGTGCACCATCCAAAGCAGGAATTGGTAATATGTTAAATATCGCAAGGTTTGCAGATATTAAAGGTATTAGAACCAATAAGTTTAATGCACTTTGTTTTGTAAAGTTAGCAATAGTTGCAATAGTTGTAATAGGACCACCTATTGAAGAAATTGGTAGTTGAAAGGTAATTAAAAGCCATAAACTTTTTAGTACCGTCCAAGCTAGTCCAAATGTGAATGGGACTGATCTTTCAACCGCTTCGCTTACTGTATGGACATATGCTTTAGCATTAATGTTCCAAACATACGTAAAAGTAGTTTCTCCTTCTATTTTATTATTGTTTTCATCAAATTTTTGCATTTCAACTCGATAAAAACTTAATTTTACATCCTTGTATTCCCCATCTCTGATAACAACAGCATCAAGAATAGCTTGGGTATCAAAGTTTTCTTTAGTTAAAGAATTTATTTTTTTTGTTATTACATCGTTATAAGTTGAACTATAAGCAAAGTCAATTTTTTGTCCATCCAAAGATATAATTACATCACCTGGTTTTAATGTATAATCTTCATTTGCAAGAGGACTATATGGACCATTTATAATATTCTCCTCCTTTAAATTAAATTCTTTTACAATATCATTTGGAGCAATAATATTAGTAACTTGTGGAATATCATATCCTACTGTACATAAAAGAATAAAAGAAAATATTACTGCAAAAGCAAAGTTGAAAGTAACTCCGGCAAGAAATACAAGTATTCTTTTCCAAGGTTTTTGATTTGTAAAAGCCTCAGGATCATCCTCACTTGTTTCTTCTTCACCTGCAAAAGCACAGTATCCGCCAAGCGGAAAAATTCTTAAAGAAATAAGTTCCCCTCTTTTGTTTGTATGAGAAAAGATGGCTTTACCAAACCCTACTGAAAATTCTGTAATTTTGAAATTAAGCATTCTTCCTATAGTATAATGACCAAATTCGTGTACAAGGACCATTAAAAGCAAAACTACTATAGCTAAAAGAATATATAAAATATACATTTACCCTCTCTAATATAAATATATTTATATAATATTATAATAAAGCAAATATTATACTAAAAGCAATAAATATAAAAGGTGCGACAAGAGTATGAGAGTCAAATCTATCTAAGAATCCACCGTGTCCAGGCATAATATTTCCAGAGTCTTTTACTCCCGCTGTTCTTTTTAAATAACTTTCAAGTAAATCTCCTGCCTGTCCTATAATAGAACCTATTCCAGAAATAATAGCTATCTTCCAAACAGTTATTTCTGATTTTATAAATAAAGTTTCCATTGCAGGAAATGCATTAAAGATAAAGAATACAGCAACTGAGAGTAAGATACACCATAAAAAACCACCTACCGATCCTGCAACTGTCTTATTTGGACTAATTTTTGGAAAGATTTTCTTACCTCCAAATAATCCTCCCATAAGATAGGCAAAAGTATCTGTAAAAACCGGAACTAAAAATGCAAACAACAAAACGAATAAAGAAATATAACCACCTAGATTAGATAAAACAGCAAAGGATGTTGTCATATCTTCAAAATGGTTAATAAGAGTTAAAAAGCTGATTAAAAATGCTGGATAAATAAATATTATCATTGTATTTAGTGCTTTATTTAGACTAAATTTAACTAAAGTTATATCTTGAAGTTTTCTAGTTTTTATTTCAAGTTTTGATTTTTTAAAAAAAACAATATTGATTAAAAAAGTTAAAAATGCTGAAAAGATTAAAACCGCAACTGCAATAACAATTGTATAAACAATCCCTAAAGAACTATCATAAGATATTCCCAATAATAAAGTCAACATTAGTAAACAAGGAAATATCAGTGCCATATATTTTTCATTATATTTGCCTGTTTTTGTAAATAGTTTTGAAGCCTCAAAACTAGCTATCATAGCAACTGCAAGTATTGCTACATCGAAAAAGTAATTGCTAACATAAAATTTTAAAACAAACGCAACCGCTAGTATTATAACAAATGCAATTGCTGAAATTAGACGAGTTCTCAACTTAAACCTCCGTATCTTCTTTTTCTTTTTTCATAAACTTTCAATGCCTTTGTAAAGTGCTTTTCATTAAAACTTGGCCAATAAACCTTTGAAAAATAAAGTTCACTATATGCCATTTGATAAAGCATAAAATTTGATAATCTTTGTTCTCCACTCGTTCTAATAACAAAGTCAGGTTCAGGCAAATCTTTAGTATCTAATTCTTGTAATAACTGTTGTTCTGTTATATTTTTATAACCTTTTTCTATTATTTTATTTACCGCTCTTACTAAATCATCTCTACCACCATAATTAAGAGCAAAAGTGATTGTTAGTTTATCAAAATCTTTAGTTTTTTTTACATAATTTACAAGTATAGATTTTAAATCATCAGGAAAAGGTGTGAGTTCTCCTATATAATTTATTTTTACCTCTTTTTTCAAAAATAAATCATCATTTTTTGTTATATAACTTCGTAAAAGAGAAAAAATGCCGTCGATTTCTTCTTTACTTCTCTTCCAGTTTTCTGTAGAAAAGGCAAAAAAAGTACAATACTTAATTCCATATTTTAAACAATAATTAATTGTCCGTTCAACCGCATTAACACCTTCTTTATGTCCATAATTTCTTGGTAAACCACGTTTGGTTGCCCACCGTCCATTACCATCCATAATAATTGCTAGATGATTTGGTATTTTTTTAAATTTATAAGCCATATAAATTCCTTTTGAATCGAAAAAAATTATACTTCCATAATTTCTTTTTCTTTCGTTTTATAATTGTCTTCTGCTTCTTGGCAACCTTCATCTATAAGTTTCTGTATATCATCCTCATAGCGAGCCTTTTCATCTTCTGATATTTGTCCCTCTTTTTCAAGGTCTTTTATCATATCCATAGCATCTCTTCTAGCATTTCTTACAACAACCTTTGTTTCTTCTGCTAATTTTTTAATATTTTTTACAATTTCTTTTCTACGTTCTTCGGTAAGCATAGGGAAAACAAGCCTTATTGTTTTTCCATCTTCATTAGGATTAACCCCTAAGTCAGCCGCAGAAATTGCTTTAACAATATTTTTTACTTGACTTTGATCCCATACTGAAATCGCAAGTATTCTTGCTTCAGGAACTGAAATACTAGCCATATTTTTAATTGGTGTTGGTACTCCGTAATAATCAATCATAACTTTATCAAGAATATGTGGATTGGCACGACCAGCCCTAATAACCAAATATTCATTAATTTGATGATTTAATGCTTTTTTAATATCTTCTTTACAAGCTTCAAAGATCTCTTCTACCATTTCGTTCATAAAAATTCTCCTTTAATTTATTTTACTATAATTTTCAAGATAAATCAAATGATTTGCATACTGATTTAATCTTAATAATAAAAAATATTGTTTTTGTTAAACTTATAATAAAAAAGGCATCATAACGACACCCTTTTTATTAGTTTGAACCTTTCATTTGCTTTTCAACTTCTTCAGCAAGATTATCGTGACGCTTCTCTAAACCTTCGCCCATTTCAAATCTAGCAAATCTTCTAATAGAGATTTTTTCTCCAATTTGAAGAATTTTTTCGTTAATATATTGTTGAATAGTTAAACTTGGATCTTTAACAAATGTTTGTTCAAGAAGACAAACATCTTGATAATATTTTTTAACTCTTCCTTCAACCATTTTATCTACAATAGCAACAGGCTTTCCTTCATTAAGCGCTTGATTTCTAAGAATTTCTTTTTCCTTTTCAAGTTCTTCTGTAGGAACTTCCTCTACTCTTACATATTTAGGAGCAGAAGCAGCAATTTGAAGAGCAACATCATGTCCTATTTCTTTAAATGCATCTGTCTTTGCAACGAAATCAGTTTCACAATTTATTTCAACAAGAACACCTATCTTTCCTCCCATATGAATATAGGAAGTTACAATACCTTCTGAAGCAATTCTTGATTGTTTTTTGCTTGCAGCAGCAATACCTTTTTCTCTAAGCCATACAATAGCTTTTTCAAAATCACCATCACATTCAACAAGTGCTTTTTTGCAATCCATCATACCAGCATTTGTTTTTGCTCTAAGTTCAGCAACATCTTTAGCTGTAAAACTCATAATTACTCTCCTTCACTTTCAGATTTAGTTTCTTTTTTGTTATTTACCTCTTCGCCATCTTTCTTAGGTTCAACTTTTTTCTTTAAAGGTCTTTTCTTGTTAGGTTTCTTTTGGCGTTCCTCTCCACCTTCAGCGATTTCGAGATTTGGTTTAATTTCAGTGAGAGCTTTTTCAAGATCAATTTCTTCTTCCTCTGTTTCTTCCTTTTGCATTGAAACACCTTCTTTTGCTTCAATAACTGCATCAGCAAGTGCTGCGATTACAAGTTTAACTGAACGAATAGCATCATCATTTCCTGGAATAACACAAGTAATACCATCTGGATTACCATTTGTATCTACAAGTCCAACAACAGGAATATTAAGAACCTTACATTCATTTACACAAATGTGTTCGCAATTAGGGTCTACTACTACAACAGCCCCTGGAAGTTCTCTCATTTCTTTGATTCCACCAAGATTCTTTTCAAGTTTATCTCTTTCTGCTTTTAAAAGAGTAACTTCTTTTTTAGGTAAAAGATCAAATTCTCCAACCTTTTCCATTTGGTTTAATCTATTAAGTCTTTCTATTCTTGATTTAATAGTTTTAAAGTTTGTAAGGCATCCGCCAAGCCAACGAGTATTAATAAAATACATTCCGCATCTTTCTGCTTCTTCCTTAACTGCTTCCTGTGCTTGTTTTTTAGTTCCTACAAAAAGAACTTTCTTTCCAGAAGCGGCAACATCTCTAATAAAAGAATAAGCTTTATCTACCTGCTCTGAAGTTTTCTCTAGATTAATGATATGAATATCATTTCTTGCTGTGAAGATATATTTCTTCATTTTTGGGTTCCACTTTCTAGTCTGGTGACCAAAGTGAACACCAGCTTCAAGTAGTTGTTTCATTGAAATAACTGACATAATTTTCCTCCTTTTGTTTTTGTCCTTCCCTTATGCTTTCAAACTTCAAATTGCGACCTCAGAAATAATCTTTTAATCATAATCATAATTTTTAAAGCGACTATGATAGTTTTAGGCAACTGCAACTGAATATGCTATAAGGTGCTTATTGTCCAATGACGAAAGATAGTATATCAAAGGCTATCTTTTTTGTCAAGTATTTTTAATTAATTCATAATTGAATTTTGATTAAGATTTCCAGTACTGTTCCTTTTCATCAACTACATTATCTAAATCTTCATATGAGTAATTCCATTCGGTATTTAAGGCTCCATTAAAATTGTTTG
>CARXKP010000049.1 GCA_949096025.1 uncultured Eubacteriales bacterium | reverse complement strand
GGTGAAAAGAGAGGAATAAATATAAAAAACTTTTGACTTTTACTTATTTTTTGATAAAATGATTATTACTGGACAAAAAAAAGGAGAAATAATGGGACTTTTTGGAAATCAAAATAATTCTCAACTTAAGAAATTGAAGAAAATTGCAGACAAGGTTATGGTACTTGAGGAAAAGTATAAAGACTTTTCAAATGAGGAACTTAGAGCCTGCACTGATGAATTTAAAAATAGAATAAAAACTGGGGAAAGTTTAAATGACTTACTCCCAGAGGCTTTTGCTGTAGTAAGAGAAGCTTCTTATCGTGTACTTAATATGCGTCATTTTTATGTGCAGGTAATTGGAGGTATTGCACTTCATCAAGGTAGAATTGCCGAAATGGCAACTGGTGAAGGTAAAACTTTGGTGGCGACACTTCCTGTATACCTAAATGCTCTTACTGGAAAAGGCGTACACGTAGTAACAGTCAATGATTATCTTGCAAAGCGTGATGCTGAATGGATGGGAAAGGTCTATAAGTTTTTAGGACTTACTGTAGGTGTGTCAATAAATGGTCAGTCTGATGAACAGAAACAGGAAGCATATAGATGTGATATAACTTATGCAACTAATAATGAACTTGGCTTTGATTATCTAAGAGATAATATGGCTGTAAACAAGAATGCTAGAGTTTTGAGAGGGTTAAATTTTGCAGTTGTGGACGAAGTCGATAGTATTTTGATTGATGAAGCCAGAACCCCACTTATTATCAGTGGCAAGGGTGGAAAATCATCTGATGGTTATGAAAAGGCTCAAAAATTTGTGAAAACCCTTAAAAAAGATACAGATGTTGAGATTGATATAAAGACTAAGCAAATTAATCTTACGGAAACCGGTATTTCTAAGGCTGAAGCTTTCTATAAAATAGACAACCTTTCAGATATTGAAAACCTTGAACTTAACCATTATATCAACAATGCTCTTAAAGCAAACTTTATTATGCACCTTGATGAGAATTATGTAGTTAAGGATGGCGAGGTTATAATTGTTGATGAATTTACCGGTCGACTTTCTATAGGAAGAAGATTCTCAAGTGGTCTTCACCAAGCGATTGAAGCAAAAGAAGGAGTTGATATTCGTGACGAAAATCAAACTTTTGCTACGATTACTTTCCAAAATTTCTTTAGATTATATTCAAAACTTTCAGGTATGACTGGTACAGCAAAGACAGAGGAGGGTGAATTTAGAACTATTTATAATCTTGATGTTGTTATAATTCCTCCAAACAAGCCAAAGTTAAGAATTGATTATGCTGATATTATGTATGCTTCTGAAAAAGGTAAAATTAATGCCATTATAGAGGAAATTCGAGAGTGTGAAAAGAAAGGACAACCTGTTCTTGTTGGTACAATTAATATTGATAAGTCTGAACTTATCTCTCGTGCTCTTACTCACGAAGGAATAAAACACCAGGTGTTGAACGCTAAGAACAACGAAAAAGAAAGTGAAATTGTCGCTCAAGCAGGAAGAAAGGGTGCTGTAACTATTGCTACAAATATGGCAGGTCGTGGTACTGATATTCTCCTTGGTGGTAATCCTGAATTTATGGCTACAAAAGAAATGAGAAATAATGGTTATAGCGAGGAAGAAATTCAATATGCAACCGCTTTTAATTTTATTGATGACGAAGCATTAAATAAGGCAAGAGGAGTCTATAGAGAACTATATGAGAAGTTTAAAAAGGTTACTGATACAGAGAAAGAGGAAGTAAAGGCTCTTGGAGGACTTCATATTGTAGGTACTGAGCGTCACGAATCAAGGCGTATTGATAACCAGTTGCGTGGTCGTGCTGGTCGTCAAGGAGACCCAGGTTCAAGTGTATTCTTCCTTTCACCAGAAGATGATCTGCTTGTTCGCTTTGCTGATGATAAACTTAAAAGACTTTTTGCTTTCTTTAAAATTGATGAAAATATGCCTTTCCAGGTTAAAATGATTGCAAGTCACGTAGAAAAAGCTCAAAAGAAGATTGAACTTCAAAACTTTGGCGTTCGTAAGACCGTTCTTCAATTTGACGATGTTATGAATAAGCAAAGAGAGATTATTTATAATGAAAGAAATAAAGTTCTTGATGGTGAGCCTGTTCACGACCAAATTATGGGAATGTTCCCAGATGTAGTCGCTAGAAGTGTTTATAAGGTAATAAGCAATGATAAACCATATTATGAATGGGATTTAGTGGCACTTACTAAAGAACTTGAAAATGGTCTAATTGAGAAAGAAAGTAAACTTATCAATGATGACTTTATAGAAGAGTGTGAAGTTGATGATGTAATTGAAAAAATTCTTGAAAATATCAAAGTACGATATGCAGAACGTCAAAAAATAGTTAAGGCAATGGGCATAGAATTTGAGGATATTGAAAGAAATGTTCTTCTTAGAATGGTTGATATAAATTGGATGAGCCAAATTGAAGATATGCAGATTATGAAAGATGAAATCATCTCTCGTCAGTATGGTCAACAAGATCCAGTTCTTGCTTATAAGAAAGAGGGCTTTGAGATGTTTGATAAGATGATTGATAAAATCAGAGAAGATACCTGCAAAATTCTTCTTAATGCTCAAATACAAAATGCGCCTGTTGAACCAGAACCTCAGCCTGTAAAAATTACTTTCACAGGCAAAGAACTTACTCCAGAGGAAAGGGCGGCAAAAAAGGCAAAAGGAAAACTTCAAGTTCAAAAGACAGTTTATAATGACCAGCCAAAAATTGGTAGAAATGACCCTTGCCCTTGTGGAAGCGGAAAGAAATACAAAAATTGCTGTGGAAAAGATATGTAAAGATAACAAAAGGTCCCTTATTTAGGGACTTTTTTAAAGTTCTTTTTTATTATCATTTTTTGCAAAGAGAGTACAACATCTTAAAGAGGAAGAAGTAATAGAATTAATAAATAATTCTCAATATAGTGAAGTGTTTGAAAAATGTAAAAATGCAAAAACGATAAAAACTTCTATTGAAGAGCCAAGGGAAGTTTATTACGTGCATCACGGAGCAAAAGTGAGATATATAGACCCTTTAGTAAAAGGAAAGAGAATATCAAAAGAGTGCAAAATAGCAAAAAGGATGATAGACAAAAACCTTGCTTATAATATGGATAAATATGTATATTTAGATTTTGATTTATAACTAAAAAAGTGTTCATAAAAGGACACTTTTTTAGTTTATAGAAATATAGCCCTTGACGAAAGAACACGGGTATGATAGAATTATTTTAGGAGCAGAAATGAATTATCAAGACTTAAGTTATAAAGATATGTTAAATATGATTGATGAAAATTTTTATGATAAGTTTCCAACTAAAAGAAAATTTTTTAATTTCGTTAGGACTTTTATTGATAAATTTTGCATTGAAAATAATTTATTAAATGTAGAAGTGAAAATAAAGAGTTTTTCTGATTTTGCAATGTTTTATTTTGCATATCAAAAAACCATTTATATAAGCGAATTTTATTCTAAAATGTATGAAACTTTTGCAAGTGATAAAAATACATTTTTTCTAAAAAACTTCTTCGATAGTTTAATTCACGAATTGCGCCATCACGAACAGTATACTAGTACGAGTATGACTCCATTATTAAAAAATTATGCTGTATTTAGTTATGATCCTTATAGTCGTAGGGTATTAGATAAGATACCATACCAAACTCGACCACTTGAATTAGATGCAAGATATTATGCTTATAGTACACTAAAAGATTATAAATTTTTCTCATCCTATTATAAAATGGAAGTATATCGAGAGGATGAAGAGAAAGTTGACTATAAAGGATTTAATTTAGTAGATCTTCTTAAGGACAAAGATTTTATGAAAATAAAATATCTTACACCTCCCAAAAGGGCACTCAATGCTTGTGTTAAACAGATTGCAGTCGAAAATGGCCTTTCCTTTGTTAAGGTTCAAGATAAACAAAATGATATTAATCTTAATGAAATGATTGCGAGAGAACTTGCTCCAGATTTTCATTTAGAGAAGTTTTATGCTAGAAGAAATTCAAATAAACTAGAGAGAAAATTAAACAAAGAGAGAAATGAATTTATAGATTACTGGGAAGATTTTGCGGAAAAGTTACATCATAAGAAAGAAGAAATAGAAAATGATGATAATTTAGAAAAATAATTTAAACACTATGAAATAAGTATAGTTCTTGTTGTTTTAATGTTGACTTTTTGTCAAATTATGTTATAATTAAAATAGGTGAGGTAAACTATGAAAAAGTATTATGATATTGTAGATTATTATAAAGATTTAGCAGATAAAACTATTCCTTTATGTAATAGATTTCGAGATGAAATGTCGCGAGAGATTATTATTGATGAAGCCGATGAAGTACTTATGGAGCATATTCACGAAGAATATTTACGTCAATATGATCTTGACAGTGTTTGCAAGGCATTAAGGATTTCTCCAGATGTTATACGTGATACTTCTTGTTTGACTGATATGATTACTACTTGTGAGTGCACTATTAATAAGGAAACAGGTAAATATAACAATGGTGAACTTGTTATTCAAATTCACCCAAAAACAAAGATTGCACTAAACTATTATGATGATAATGTAAGAATATACACAAATGGAACTGTAATGGTGTTAACAAAGGAATTTAAAGATCAAATCTTTGACAACTTTTATAGTTTAGGGAAATTTATTGATATGCTTATGGTTATGGGCATAAAAACTGAAAAATTGCTTGAGATGAATGCAAATGGAAAGTCAAATTCAAAGGCTTATAAGAAATTATTTGAAGAACAACAAGAATTAAAACAAAATTTTTCAAATGGGAAATTTGAACTTGACAAAAAAACAACTAAAGCAAATATATGGGATATTGCTGACTGCTATACATTATCTTTTAGAAAGGCTCTTGATAAAGTGCTTGTTGAAGAAAAAATGATACCAAAACACGGTGAAATTCCAGATAAAAAACTTGCAAGTACTATTAATAGTCAAATAAGAGATCGAATTGAAGAAAATGTTCATAATCGTGAAGTAAATCAAATTTTATCTTAAAATTAATTAAAAATATTAAAAATTATGTAATTTTTATATTATTATTAAAAAATCCGTGCTAATTGCACGGTTTTTTTATTTTTTCAATAAATTTAATTAAAGGATGGTAAATATTAAATTTCTTTTGAATCATTAACTGATTTTTCAATATAACTTTTAATATTACTTAACGCAAAAGCACGCCTTAAACTATGGTCAAATTTTTCATATTTAGGGGAGGTGCTATCTTGAGCAAAAACTAAATCGAGGTATTCATCAAATTGTTTTATTGTTACGCCTTCCTCATCCATTGCTTTTTTAATAATCTCAACCACTTCAGTAGCGTTAAGAAATTTTGTAAATTTGTAATTTTTGCTTTTTGAAGAAGCCTCATCTTTTTCAATATCTGACGAGTAAATTAATTGACCTATTTTCATCTCAGAATGTAGAGATTTATATTTGCCTTCTTCAAGTCCTTTTCCGCTTTCAAGTCTTTTTAAGTATTCATCAATATCTTGCAATGTATAGTTTTTATTTTCGCAAATTGATTTTGCGATAAACTCAGTTGCGGATGGATTGTAAATAAAATCAAAAATTCTTTCTTTTTCTTTGTTTTCTAGGGCAGATTCTTTTAAACCTTTTAAAGAATTAACTTCTTTAATTTTGTTTCTAATATCGTCGAATACTGGAAGGTCGAGATCAAGTTTATCTGACATTTCAAGCATAATTCTTAAATCGTCAAGTAAATTTAAGTATTCAGAAACATTTAAATTTAATGCTTTAGCGCAATCAACCGAGATATTATTAGAGTTATCTTGGAAAAGGTTTTCATTATATAAATTTTCATCGTATAGAATTTCATTAAGAAAAGCATATTCCTCAATAGAAATATTCTCTACCTTCTTGTTTAATATATTAGTTACTACTGATAACTTTCCATCTAGGTAGTAATAAATATCATTATTATTTCTTATTGCTTTACGAATTTTATAAAACCTTTCCTCTGTAAGTCCGGGAG
>CARXKP010000048.1 GCA_949096025.1 uncultured Eubacteriales bacterium | reverse complement strand
TGACTTTTTTGTAAAAGCACATTATACTATTGATATATTTCAAAAACAAATTCTTTGTTAATTTAAAAAGAATTTTAGAATAAAAAAACAAAAATAGTATTTTTTAATAAAAATTTTAATATTTTTATTGTTTTTTATGCTGTTTTATTGAAATTATTACAAAATATAATTGCAAAAGGAAAAATTATGAAAGATTTATCAACTCTTTGGAAAGCCGTACTTGACAAACTAGAACTCACAGTTTCTAATGTTTCATTCATTATGTGGTTTAGACCAATTAAACTTGTAGATTTTGTGGACAATAAGACATTAATTCTTGCCGCTAATACCACATCAGCAAAAAACCAATTATCTAGAAACTACTTTGAAAAGCTTTCTTCAGCTGTTACTGATATTTTTGGAACTGATATAATTATTGAAATTTTAGATCCTTCAGAAGAAATTGAATATATCAATCTTCACGGTGATAAAAATGATAATAAAGAGGTAAATGTTTCAAAAAATCCTTTTAATCCAAAATATACCTTTGATAATTTTGTTGTTGGCGATTCAAATAAATTTGTATATACTGCTTGCCGTGCAGTTGCCGAACATTCAGGTGTAAAATTTAATCCACTCTTTATTTATGGAGGTTCTGGACTTGGTAAGACTCACCTTTTACACGCTATCGGAAACTATTATAAAGAATATTTTCCATCTCTTAATGTTATGTATGTTACCTGCGAACAATTTGCAAATGATTATATAGAATCTCTAGGCTCAAATTCAAAAAACAAAGCAGTACTTGAGTTTAGAACAAAATATCGTAATCTTGATGTACTTATGGTCGATGATATTCAGTTTATTTCTAAAAAAACATCAACTCAAGAAGAATTTTTTCATACTTTTAACGAATTATATCAAAATTCAAAACAGATTATTATAACTTCTGACCGCCCTCCAAAGGAAATTGAAACACTTGCTGATAGACTTCGTTCTCGTTTTACAAGTGGTCTTATTCAAGATATACAACATCCTGAACTTGAAACTCGAATTGCTATTTTACGCAAAAAATGTCAAATAGAAAAATATTCAATAGATGATGATGTAATTGAGTTCGTTGCGGAAAGGATTAGTTCAAATGTGCGTGAACTTGAAGGAATGCTTGCTAAAATACACTTTCTTGCAAACATATCAAATAAAGATTCTGCTGGAATGGAAGAGGCTTATGAAGCCTTTAACGGTCAACTTGAAGAAGAAAAAAATGAGGGAATAACTGCAGACGATATAATCGACACAGTTTGTTCCTACTTTGATATATCTAGACAAGATATTGTAGGAAAAAGAAAAAGCAAGGATGTTGCAGAACCAAGAATGATTGCTGTTTACCTTATAAATGAAATTCTTGAAATACCACTTATTTCAATAGGTAAAATATTTGGCGGTCGTGATCATACAACAATTATGCACTCTCGCGACAAGATTTCTGACCAACTTAAAACCTCACATAAAATGCAAGGTTTTATTAGTGAAATAAAGAAACTTTTATCCCAAAAGGATGAAAAATAGAATTTTACTACAAAAAAACTACATTTTTACCTATTTTTCATTAAATTATTTAAAATTATTGATTTAATTATAAAAAGAAGTCACAGATATATCTGTGACTTTTTTGCATTAATATTTTTTTTAAATATGCAAAATATCTATTATACAAAGCAATAAAATAGTAATCAATTAGTTTTGATTTGCTTTAATATATAACAAAAAAGGGATTTCCGCAAAAAATCCCTCTTCTTATTATTCGCCAAGTTCTGTACATTCAAAATCGTAAGCATATTCTGGTGGTCTATTTTCATAAAGGTTTGCATTATTTACAGAACCCCATACATAATTTCCGCAATGCTCGCATCTAAATGTAACTGCTTCACTATCGGAATCAGCCCAAGATTTAACCTTATGTAATACATCGTGATCATTTTCTTTTAAAACAATGTACCCCATATTATAATGCATATCCATTATGTCCATATTTCCACATCCAGCCAACCCAAATGCGGCTGATGCAACAATAGCAGTGCAAAGAAGTCCAGCGGCTATATTTTTCTTACTCATAAAAACCACCTCCTCTTTAATTATTATTATATATAATAACATATTTTATGTGAATTGTCAATACTAATATTAAATATATTTTTATTTTATTCAAAAAAAGTATGATATTCTTCCGTTTTCGCCAAACTATGAGCAAAAAAGATAAATATCATACTTATTTTCTTATTCAACTGGAGCAAGTGTTTTCATTATTTCAGTTGTAAATTTGATTGCTTCCTCAAAATTCTCTTGATTACTATTTGTATTAGCCATAATAATTTTATTGTTTATACGAGAGAAAATAACGACAATTCTATTTCTACGATTAGTAAACTTTAATATATTAAGACTTCTTCCATCAGGTGAAGAAATATTTTTTTTATCAATAAGCCTTATACCAATGCTATCATTTTGTTCTGCAAAAATTTGAATAATATCGTCATATTCTTCTTTTGTTTGTGCTTCGCCTATATAATAGATTGATGTAATACATTTCTTATCTTTTTCACTAAAAACCAAAAGGCAATGGTTTGTTGATTCCTTTGAAAGTTGTAATGCCTTATAAGCATCTTTTTTATTTATAAGAATTGTGTCATTAGGTAAAGTTAATACTAAATTACAATTATTTAATATTGCATCCATAATATAATCTCCTTCAAAATAAAATTCATTTTAAAAAGATTTTTAATTTGATAAAATTCTTGAAATTTTTAATAATTTATTTAAAATTATAATAAAGTTATATAAAAATCATCTTTTTTATTATTTTAACATATTTTATTTATTTTCTAAACTATTCGTCTTTTGGGAACACCATAACATATCTTCTTGGCTCTTCACCTTTACTGAGTGTAACAACTCTTTCATCTTCAGAAAGAGCACTGTGAATAATACGTCTATCACTTGGGTTCATTGGGTCAAGTCTTGCATATCTACCTGTTTTTGCAACACGATCAGCAG
This sequence comes from uncultured Eubacteriales bacterium, assembly GCA_949096025.1. GTDB lineage: Bacteria > Bacillota > Clostridia > Christensenellales > UBA1242 > Caccovivens. The sequence continues at coordinate 3,025 of CARXKP010000048.1, read as the reverse complement.
TACGCTTTGCAAGTGCTGTAAGAGTTTCTGCTCTTTTTTCTCTGTATCCGCCAATATCCAACAATACTCTCTTTTCTTGTTTTCCTGTTACAGCAGCAAGTAATTTGTTTATTGCATAGTAGCAATCACCCCTATGACCAATCATATCACCAAGATTATCTCCTACAACTGAATAGGTTATATATTTGTCATCTTCAGTGATATTGATTTCTATCTCTTTACCAGCAGCGGCAAATAATCCCTTTAAAAATTCTTGAGGATCCATTCCTTCAGTTGAAACTTCTTCTTCATCCTCTTTGTCTGAAGTTTCATTTTCTTCAGTTTCAACCTTCATTTCTTTAACTTCTTTATTTTTCTTTTCTTTAACTTCTCTTTTTACTGCACTTTGAGTGGCTTCAGCTTTAACTTCTACATTATCTTCCGCTGATTGTTTTTCAACCTGTTCTGCTTCTTTTTCAGCCTTTCTTGATACTTCTTTTTTCTCATATTTTTCCCGTGCGTCTTCTGAGATAGTTACAAGAACCTTTGCCTTTTTAAAAAGTCCACCTTCGCTAAGAATTTTAATATCAACATCCTCTCTTACTGCTTTAAGTTCAAACAAAGCATTTTCAATAGCCTGTTCAATATTTTTACCAATACCCTCTGCTGATAACATAATTTTTCCCTCCAATAATTGTAATTATAAATAATTTGCGTAATTTTTAGTATTTTTAGATAAAAAACAATAAATTTTGTTAATTTTATTCTATTTTTTAAAACTTGCGTGAATAATCCACACTATCAAGTCCTGTTTTTTCTTTTTTACTATTTATTTTATTGTATAACCAATCTACAAACATAAGTTGTGGAACTGTCAAAACGCAAGATACAACTTGTCCAATAAGCATATAAATAGCAAACACACTGTTATATAAAAGAGCAAAGAATCCAAATAAAACTGGAATAATAATTTGACTCATTTGACCTTTTCCTTTAGTTTCAGGTTCAGGCAAGCCCTTTTTAATCCTTCTTCGCTTATTATAATATTTTGTAATAAATACTGAAAGTAAACTTGAAACTATAATAAGGATAAGAAGAATAAAATATCCATTTGCTTTACTCCTTTCTTCTTTTAGACCAGGCATAAAGGCATTGTATATTGTTTCTTCACCTTCTTGAATGTAGTTTTTAATTACCTGACTTCTCAACTTATCATAACTGATAATTGACTTATTAAATGGTGAATCTGCAATCCATATATTTTGTATCCATAAAAACTTTTCTTTAGTTTGGTCGTATACTTCAACAATCTTTTTATTTAAAGCCTTGCTTAAAACTGATGAAAGATAAATTGGTTGTTTTTGTTCTGTTCCGTCCTCATTCTCAACACTTTGATAACCTATAATAACTTCTTTAGAACCCTCTTCCTCTCCTTCCTCATATGTAGGGAAGTATTTATCAATTAATTTGATAATATTTTCGTTAGTTGAGATAACTACTGTACCTTCTGGATTTTCTTCGCTAGGTTCTACATTTACTGTTTCACTAAAACTATCTTTATAATCAATTTGATATAATTCTGTTTCAACTTCATTATTCAAGTATGTAAGAATAACAGATTTTTTATTATTTTCGTCAGTTTTTATAGAAAACCTTAAATTTTCATAGTCTTTAAATACTTCTTGTTTGTCAACAAGTTCAATGTTTTCATCTTCCCAATATTTATTAGCAACATTAAGACAATTAGCATACGTATACTTAATATTATCATAATTAGCAGTTATTTTATATGATGACATAGTATTCAAACCTGAAAACAATGTAAAGAATATAAACATATTAAGTGCCATTATTAGCATAGTAACTAAGCACCCAGCATAATAACTTTTTCCATAATGCTTTTTATAAAGTTCATTTTGCTTTTGTTGTAATAAATTTGGTTGATTTTGATATTTATTTTTTATTATATCTAGTTCTGGCTGAAGTTTCGAATTAATTTCGCTCATTCTTTGCGTATTAAATTTAGTTACTAAATCTACGAGACCCCAAGCTAATCTTATAACCACTGTTAAAAAAATGACAGCAAGTACATAATTATTTGTGACTGCCTCAAAAGCTTTAATAATAGATATCCAAACTCCAGATGGCTCAGCAACTGATATTAAACTGCTTATAAAAGCCATTTCATTTCTCCTTTAATATTTAATGGAATCGGATCATAACCATAGTTTTTATTTTTGCGAGAAGGGTGACAACGACAAATACGTTTTATTCCAATTAAAACACCCTTTACACCGAATTCTTCAACCGCAGATAAAAAATAACAAGAACAAGAGGGATAATATCTGCAAGTATGAGGTAAAAATGGTGAAATAATACCTTTATAAAAATAAATAGGCAATTTTAAAATAAAGGTAAACGAGCGTTTAAATATATTTTTAATTAATTTGCCCCTTTACCTTTTTTAAAAATTAAAAATACCTGTCTTTCGATTTCTTTATAGTCAAGTTCGCCTGCGCCTATTTTGGCTTGTAAAATATAATTATATCCATTTTCAAGCAGTTTGTTTAATCTAACAATTTCTTTAAGTCTGCGTCTAAGAAGATTTCTCTTCCACGCCTTTCCTACTTTTTTGGAAATAGAATATCCTATTTTAGAGTTATTAAATTTGCTTTTAACGATGTAAAGGGTAAAGTTTGTTACTGATGAACGAACTCCTTTACGGTAGATATATTGAAACTGACTATTTTTTTTTAACCTATGGTCATTTTTTGCTTTAGCATTAAGCAGATAATTTTTTTCTTCCACGATTTCTTCTTCTCTTTAAAACATTTCTTCCGGTAGAAGTTCTCATTCTTTCTCTAAAACCGTGAACTTTGCTTCTCTGTTTTTTCTTTGGCTGATAAGTTCTCTTCATAGCAATCCTCCTTTTTTTATGTGACTAATTTATTATATAAAAAAAAGAAGAATTTGTCAATTATTATTTGCCTTTTATTTTAACGGATTTTTCTATTAAATAAAACATAAAGTAAAAAGAATATTTAAA
>CARXKP010000047.1 GCA_949096025.1 uncultured Eubacteriales bacterium | reverse complement strand
TACGGGGGCGGCATTTTAACCGCGTGGCTTGCTATGATACGGTTTACATTGTTTCTAATATACCGCTTACAGAGCAATACACCAAAATACAACAGTCCGAGCCTGCAACGTGGGCGGCGTTCTTACGGCGTATTACGGCTGTATATGATTTCGACATAAGTAAAGATACGCCCGTAAACAAGCATACGGGCAAACCGATAGAAAAGACTATAACCTTAATACCGATTGACGATGACGGCGAAAGTCCGTTTTAGCGGCTCTGCTGGGTGGGTATCTCTTGGGTGGGCATAGAAAAAGCACAAGGCATTTCAACCTTGTGCTTTTTCCTTACCTTTCAGCGATAAAACCCGCATACCCGTTTACGAATATATAGTTCGGGTTCAATCTCTGTCGTTTCTGGTGCACCAGCAAACATAGTTTAGAGAGGTGCAAATTCAACACAACAATTAAAATAGAAAATATTTATTCTTATCCTATCAACGAAAATGAAAACTATATTATCGACATAACGGACCACAATGTTTCTAATCAAGAAAATGAGTTTTTACAGAATTTATCTAAAAACAACAAAATATTAGTTGTCAATTCAAACTGGTTTGGTGGAATTTGGACTTTGAATGAATTTTTAAAAGCAGAAACTTTGCTTGACAAAATTGTCAATTTTATTCGGAGCAAAAATTTATCTCAATTTGAGGAGTTTATTGTTGCTTATCATTTTGCAAGCAATAGAGAATATAAGTTTGCCCCAAAGAATTCTCCATTTCAAATGTGTAGAAGTTATGTAGACGTTTTAAACAAAGGTTATTGTGTTTGTGTTGGTTATGCAACAGTATTAAAATGTCTTTGTGATAAACTTGATATTGAATGTGCAGTTCAAGGGAGCTTAGCAAAAAATAAATTTGGAAAGATAATAAATCACGCAAATAATTTGGTTCGTTTAAAAGATGATAAGTATCATATAGACGGCATCTATTATTGTGATCCACGAATGGATTGTTTGAATTTTGCAAACATAAAAACAAGGATTACATTTGGAAAATCAACTCATTAGCAATCCCAATCACTGATATTTACAAAATTTTAGTAAAGGTTTGGAATGATGACACAATAATAGAAATGAACGATTTTAAAAGTTTATATTATTCAATACAGTTATCAGATAGTGACAAAGAATATCTTCAAAAATTTTTCTCAAAATCTACTTTGCAAGATATTATGTCATTAAAATATTGCAAACCAATTGAAGATAAAACTCTATTTTTAGCTTTAAAACAAATGGGTTTGGACGAAACTTTAATAGATGAAATAAAAAATTCTTATTTCGCTAGAAAAAAAATATTCTTTTCGGATATTTGATGAAAAGAAAAATTTTATAAAAGGAAGGGAACAACTTTGATTGAAATTAGATTTACTATAAAAGATGACCTGAAAGAATTGCCTTGGCTTTATAGGCAATATCATAAAGGCGATACTTTTGTGGAAACAAATTATGATGGAATGGTCAAAGAATTTGACAGGCTAAGTCAAAATGAAGACTATAAATTTATTTCTGCTGTAGAAAACGGGGAATTAATTGGTTTTTGTTCTGTTGTAATCAATCACGACATTGTCGAACAGCAAAAACCAATAATTATGCTTTGGAATTTAAGAGTTCATCCGGACTACCGCAGACAAAAAATTGGACAAAAAATAATGTCTTTTATAGAAAAATTTGGCAAAGAAAAAGGCGTTGACTTTATTTTTCTCGGATGCGATGCCGATAATCAAAGTGCAAGAAAATTTTATAAAAAATTAGGTTATGATGAAGATTATGGTTTTTATAAGTATCTATAAATCAGGTCTTGTTTACTTACATCTCCCCCTCGATTAGTTCGGGGGTTTCTTTATCTAATGGTTTAAGTTGTATAGAAATATGTTTAATATCTGAAAAATGAGCCTCTACCTTGCTGTGAATACGCTCTGCAATATCATCCGCTTCTCTAAGACTTAATTCGCCGTCTATTCTAAGAACCATATCAATATATGCTTTATTACCAAACCTTCTTGAATGAATTTTGTCAATTTGTACAATTTCTTCAAGTTGTGCAACATATTCCGTTAATTCTTTTTCAAACTTCTCACCACAAGAGGTGTCCAGCATTTTTGATATTGCATCTTTTAAAATATCATAGGAAACTTTAAATATAAATAAACAAATTACAAGACTTGCTATACAATCCATAATCGGTAAACCAAGCATAGCTCCAACAACACCAATCAAAGAGCCTATAGAAGATAACGCGTCAGACCTATGATGCCAAGCATCCGCCATAAATGCAGGAGATTTTATTATTTTGGCATAATAACGAGTATACCAATACATACCTTCTTTTGTTATAATAGATATAATTGCGGCAATCAGAGCAATAATTCCTGGCGTAGCCATTGTTTTATAATTTCCCGAAGCAATATTTTCAATCCCCGCCTTGCCAATTCCTATGCCTGTCACTAAAAGTATTATTCCAAGTATCAATGATGCTACACACTCAAATCTTTCGTGCCCATAAGGATGACTTTTGTCTGCTTCTTTTTTTGACAAACGAACACCAAAAACTGCAATAATTGTTGTCAGAACATCTGAAAAAGAATGAATAGCATCAGAAACCATTGCACTAGAGCCACCTATAATTCCTGCAACAAATTTGAAAATAGATAATATAGCATTCCCGAGTACACTCACAAGAGATATACGCAAGATAATAGACTTTTCGTTAATTCCTCTTTCGTCAGAAACATTTTTAATTGTTTTTCTTTTGGCTTTCATAAATTATTCCCCTATGTTTGCCACGTGGCAATATAATAACTCCTTTGCTTACATATTTAATGCTTCCAACTAGTAAAAAACGTCTGCGGAAATTAAATCAATCCACAGAAATAAAAAAATCTGTGGTACATACAACTGTCCCACAGATAAAAAAACTATCTGTTGCCACTTTATCGTGGCCCAGCCCTATGACTTAGTGTCATTGCCTGCTCAGGTTGTACTGAATACTTTGCATTCCATAAAGAATGTAATGCGGTACAAAGAGTAAAGATATTATATTACAGAGTATGCAGTTTGTCAAGATCTTGTAACTACATAATAGTCAAACATAGCAAAGTAAATAAAAATGTATAATAATAATATTAAAAACAAGGCAAAAATTAAAATATTGTTAAGGTCTATAAGCATAAGCGGAAATTATACAAGATTTACTTAATAAAAAAGAAAATCCCCTTTCACACCTATTTTCTCCTTTGCGATAAAAAAAACTCTTTATCATTTTTACTAAATTTTTATATGATTATGAATTAAAATATGAAAGCCTTCTTTCTTCTTTTATTTTGCTTTGAAATAATCACAAAAATTGATATAATACATTTAAGGAGTAAAAAAATGTACAAACTACTTGAACTTCGTTCCTATCTGTTAGACGATGAACTTTATAAAATGTTTCAAGAAATACCTAAAATAGATGAATTTGGTCAGACAAATGAATATTTTGGAAAAACAAAAAATGAAATTATAGACGAAATAAATTCAAGAATGATGGTTGCCTACTCTTTGTCATTATCAAGGAATGTTTTACCAGCAGAAAATTATGTCTTATATGTAGACGATAAACCAGTTGCTATAGGCGGACTTAGATTTAAACTTAATAATTATTGGAAAAAACATAGCGGGAATATATGGTATAAAACTAGGCCTTCAGAACAAAGAAAAGGCTATGGCTCAAAATTTGTAGAAATATTATCTAATAGGGCAAAAGAACTTAGAATGACTGAACTTATTGCTCAGTGTGATAAAGAAAATATTGGATCAAATAAAGTATTAAAAAATAATGGATTTGAAATTTATACAAATCCATTATGTCCAAACTGGACGGATACAAATTTTTATAAAAAAATTTTAAAGATTGATGGAAAAATAAGGAACTAATAAATGAATTATATAGGCTCAAAACTTACGCTTTTAAATTTTATCGAATCTTCGATTCGCAAAACACTTATTACAAACAATGAACTTCGCAAACCTAGCGAAATGATTTTTGCTGATCTTTTTTCAGGAACAGGGTGCGTTGGAAGTCGTTTTAAATCTTTAGGCTATTCGATAATAGCAAACGATATCCAATACTATAGTTATGTTATAACAAAGCACCTAATAGAAAATAATGGCAATCTTAACAAAATAAAAATGCTTAAAACGATAGACGAATTAAATAAATTAAATGGTTTTAATGGCTTTATATATAGAAATTATACTTTTGAAGGTACAGAGGGGCAAGAATATAGGCGAATGTATTTTTCTGCAGAAAATGCAAGAAAATGTGATGCCATTAGAAACGAACTGGACATATTACTTAAGGAAAACAAAATAAATAAGAACGAATTTTATTTTCTACTAGGATCTCTCATAACTTCTATTGATAAATATTCAAATACGGCTTCTGTATATGGAGCATATCTAAAAAAATTAAAATCAAGTGCATTGAAATCTTTTGTTTTATCACCACTCCCTTTTCCATCAAATCATGTTAATTGCCGTGTATATAACGAAGATGTCAATAATTTAATCTCAAAAATATATGGCGACATATTGTATCTAGATCCACCTTATAACGAAAGACAATATTGTGCTAATTATCATATTTTAGAAACTATAGCAAAAAATGACAATCCTGTCATATCTGGGAAAACTGGTCTAAGAGATTATAAATCGCAAAAGAGCGATTATTGCATTAAATCAAAAGTTTGTTCTGTTTTTGAAGATCTAATAAAAAATGCTAATTTTAAATACATATTTCTTAGTTATAATAACGAAGGTTTAATGAACTTTGATGAAATTAAAAATATTATGAGCAAATATGGTGAATATTCTATATATTCACAAGAATATCGTAGATTTAAAGCCGATAATAAAAGATCAAATAAATCTAAAACAACCATCGAGTATTTGCATTGTTTAATAAAAAAGAGAGGTGAATAACCTCTCTTTTTATAGATATCTCGTAAAATCAATATTATTAGCATTTGTTGTAAACCCTATATATTCAATAGGTTGGACTACAGCATTAGGGATAGTAAAATTAAAAGATTGATAAGTATTCTGTAAATTATTACTTAAATTTCCTTTTGCAATTATCGTTGGAATAATATGAATGTTTTTTCCTTGGTATTTAGGTATTACATAATCTGAAATCCACTCCAAATACCATTTAATTTGAATAACTATATTTTGATATGGACTCTCATCCTTTAATTCCATAAGACGAATAAATACATCTGTATCCGTTTCCTGTTTTAACATTAAATCTATACGTTGCATACCCACCCCACAAGCCACTTCATTACCAATCCAACAATTCAATCCTTGTTGAGGAATTAAAAGACTTGACAATGGTTGATTATCATAATTTTGAGTAATATATGCTTGCAAATGCGTTTCAAAAGAATTTTGTCTTGAAGCTTTATACAATAATCTTGGCAAAATATTTAAAGAATTTTGTCTGCCAGTATATTGATTGGTTGTAGCAGAAGCAACTATTTGACGATTTACAGTATCAAATGAATAATTATGAGAATTAACAGTAACATTATTATTTTTGTGCTTTAGTTTTAATAATAAATCTTCGTATTCATAATCCATTATGGTTGTACAACCACGATTGCCCTTTAACTTTCTATAAATTAAACTCCAACAAAGATCTGCAGGATGGTTTTTACCTTGCAGAGAATCCAAATATTCGTGTTCTGTAATACCTTTTGCATAAACTTCGTCTGGTTCAATTAATACTTTAAATGAAAGTCCTTTTCCTAATTGTCCTATTAAAAAGTTTGAAGCATCATTTTCATCAAAGAAAGAATTTGAAACCACCTTAAACACTCCATAAAACATTCCTTGATTATTGGGGGTTGCCTGTAAATAGAATATAACTTTATCACCTACTCGAACCTTAGAAATATCAGCTATCATCCCTACTAGCATTCTTTCTCTTGTTGAATTAAAGTTAACAGTAGAATTTGTAAGAAAAGAGACAGTATTTTCTTTTGCTCCAGTTCCAGCAAAAAGATATTCTAAATGATATTTAAAAGTTGTTTCATTAACTACAAAAACGTGAGTCATTTTTTCCCCCCCCCTTGATATATAAGTAAACAATTAATAACTTGTCTTCTT
>CARXKP010000046.1 GCA_949096025.1 uncultured Eubacteriales bacterium | reverse complement strand
CTCCATCTTTTTTATAACAAAAAACCTGTCCACATTCAAGAATATGTTCAGGGTTAAATTCTTCTTTCGAATAAATTCTTATACCAACATTTTCTTTTGTATACTTCATATATTAATTATACTATAATTGATGAAAAAAAACAATAATTTTAATATTTTTCTGAAGATTATCTAAAATTTACTAAAAATCAATATGATTACACAAAAAAAAGACTTAAATTACTAAGTCTTTTTTATTAATTATTTTTCAATAGAAACAATCTTTTTGCCATTAGAAAAGCCAAATTTAACTTTACCATCTGTAGTTGCAAATAGTGTATAATCCTTACCCATTCCAACATTAACACCAGGATAAATTCTTGTGCCTCTCTGTCTTACAATGATAGAGCCAGCTGTAACATTTTCACCGCCATAAGCTTTTACACCAAGACGTTTGCTTTGTGAGTCACGGCCGTTTTTAGTGCTACCACCACCCTTTTTATGAGCAAAAAGTTGAGCATTAAACTTAAACATTTTTTACCTCCAATTTTGCGAATTTTTCTTCATCCATAATAATTGACTTAAAGGATTGTTTACAAGTATTGAATAAAAATTGTACATTTTCACTTTCTGCTTGTTTTTCACTTACTGATATTTTTAAATATCCATCAGAAATTTCGTGAAATGCTTTTACCTTAGCAACATCTTCAATACCAACAACAGCAAGTTGTGCAACTGTTGAAAGTTGTGCACAAAGTAAATCTTTACCGTATTCATCTTTACCTGTATGACCTTTTACTTCAAATCCAATTATCAGGTCATTTTTTTTATAAAAAGTAATCCTAGTCATTTTAAACCTTACTTTTTAATAGAAGTTATTTTTAATTGAGTGAATGGTTGTCTGTGACCTTGCTTCTTTCTTTCATTTTTCTTTGGCTTATATTTGAAAACAACGATTTTGTCACCTTTACCGTGAGCAACAACTTCGGCTTCACATACAGCACCAGCAACGAAAGGATTTCCCGCAACTACTGAGCCATTATCACTGATAAGCATTACATTTAAGTTGACTTTATCGCCAACAGCATTAGTGATTTTTTCAACTGTAATAACATCATTTTCACTAACTTTGTATTGCTTTCCACCACATTGTACTATAGCAAACATACTTTTACCTCCTCTAACCAAACTCGCTGTTTAACGGGTGTCAATTCTTTCACAAGCATAAATTCAAGCCAAATTGAACTTATTAACCCTATACAAGCGGATACCAAAGTAATAATATCATATTTAATATTATTTGTCAAGAAAAAAGATAAAAGTGGCTAAAATTTTAACCACTTTTATTTGAATTATTTGTTTTTGTATTTGTTTTCTTTCTTGTCAAGTTTTACTTTACTTACAACAAAGTAAATTACAACACCAGCAAGAATGGCAACTGAGAGTGCAATAAGAACTCCACCCATAACTTCTTTTACATCTACATCTTTCTTTTGGTCAGTTGTAACTTCAAAAGATTTTGTTACAGTACTTTCGTTGCCTGCTTTGTCTTTTACAATAATTGTAAGAGTATAGCTTCCAGCACTTTCAATTTTATGAGTATAAACAACCTCTCCATTAGCAAGTGCTTCTTCATCTGGAACAAGAGTTGTATAACTTTCATCAGATTGTGTTGTATTTCTAAGTCTTACAGTCATATAATCTTTTGCAAGAGTAGCATAATCGATATCTTCACTACCTTCTGCTGTATAATCTGTTTGATTATCTGATACTGTAAGTCCTGCTAAGTTAAGCTGAATTGTGTCGCCGATTCTATAAGTGTCCTCAACAATCTTAACTTGACTGCTAAGTTCAACCTCTGGACCAACAACGTCACCATTCTTAATAGTATATTCTACAACTTTTGGAGTCCCTACATTTGTACCATTCTTATCCATTGCTTGGATAGAATATTTAATTACATATCTACCATTATCTTTGAGGGTAAGAGTAATTTCTCCAGTTTCAGAATCAACAGTAAAATCAGAGTTATCTGAAGTCAACTTAGAGCCCCAATCTTTAAAGTTAAGGTCAGCAAGAGTAGTTGTTGTATTTCCTGTTGTCTTTGTAATAACTACAGTAGAAGCTTCATTGTTTGTTTCATAACCACTACCATTGTATTCAATGTTGTTTGGTTTAACAATAGGAATAGTTGTTCCTACTTTATCATAAGACTTAGCATAGAGGTCATCGTCAAGAGTAACATTCATATCAACGCCACCGACATTGATTGTTTGAGTCTTGCTTTCACGATAATAAACTTTTACTATATCATTAAGAACTGCCAAGGCACTTTCATCAGTAAGTGCTGTTCCTATACCTTGAAGGCTTGTGTTTGCAGCAAGCACGTGGTCACCATCTTCAGCCATATCTATATAAACATAATAAATTTCACCTGCGTGCTTATAACCAATAGTGCCTTCTGTAAGGAATATTTGTCCGTCTGTAGCATCTGCCTCAGATTTTGCAAATACAGCAGCATCTTTTGAATATTGCATCAAATAAACTTTATAAATGAGTTTATAAACACCTTTCTTACTTCCTGTAAAGTAGTATTGATCAAGTTCGTAACCATCAGTTGAAGAAATGATAGTTGGTGTATAGTAAGTTGCAGTGTTTGAGTCATCATCTTCGCTAATTCCAATAAATCCATATTCATCATTTTCAGATATTGAAAGTGTTGGAGGTACAAGATAGTAAGCCTCACCTGCTTTAAGTTCTATAGTTTCAGATGTGATGTTGTCAATTTCTGGTTCGTCAAATACAATTCCACCACCAACATTATAATTAAAGTATGTTGTATAGTTATGGTTTCCAGCATCGCTTACAGTGATAGCAACTTGATATTGTCCTGAAGTTGAAGCACGGAAGTATCCGCCATTAACCATATATGATTTCTGAACAGAATTAAATTCAGTTTTCATATTATAGGCTTGCATTGGAACCTTGCCAGTTACTTTACCATCAGAATCTTTAACAAGTTTATAAACATTAACTTGTGCGTGCATATAACCTGCATTATCATCACTAAAGTAAAGTGTAGGAAGTTCGATTTCCATTGGAGCTTCAAAAGTTTCTGTTGCGCCTGGAAGGTCAGATGCTTTATAAAGAGTTGGCATTAATTCATCTTGAACATCTGCAATTCTGATAATCTTATTATAGAACCCTGCATTGCCATAATCGTCAATAGCATAAGCAAGAATTTCAACATATTTTGCGTCTGCTGGTTTTTCAGCAAGATTGATAGTGTAAGAAGTTTTAGTTGTATCAAAGTACCAACCTGCACTTTCCTTCTTTACACCAGTTTCAGCAAACCATTTATCTGAATTTGCTTTATTGATATAATATCTTAAAGTAGAAGGAGTTTGAGTTGATTCAACTGCAGTTTCTCTATCTGCTCCAAGGAATCTATAAGCAGTGACTGTTTCAAGTCTTGAATCTTGAGAAGTTGAATCTGTTGCAGTGGCAACATCAAAAGTAATCTTATCTGTTGCAAGATAAGCAACTTGTAAGTCTGTAGGAAATGTAAGAGTTGGAACTGCAGAATCAGTAAAGTCAGCAGTAACTCCCATTGAATATCTTGATGTCTTTTCAGAGTTGATATTATCACTAGCACCATAGATTACAGTATAAGTTCCATCTGTAAATGTCTTTCTATTTTCATCTGACTGTCTTGATGGTTTTACATAAGCATAACCTACTTTGCTATCATCGCTAGCCATCATTTTAGCAACTTTTTCTTCATCGCTCTCTGTAAGATTTGCAACTATATCTTTATCATCATAAGTCTTATTAAACTTAGTTGTAACAAGCAAATATTTGTTTGCATTTAAGAATTTAATGATATTTGCATCACTAAAATCAGTAGTTCCAGCAAGAACCATTTGTTTACGGATATGATAGTTGTCATCAACTATTTGTTTGTAAACTGAAGCGCCCTCTCCTGCACCAGTTGCAGTGTTTGGCATAAAAATAAGGTTGTATTCGTGATAAGCTTTCTCTCTAACATCAAACATAGTAACGCCAGTGTTATCAAGAATAGTTCTTCTTAAAGTTAAGTCTTCCTTATCCTTAAAGTTATCTGTTCCGCCTACAGCATAAACAACAACATTTCTGTTACCAGTTTGGCTCTTAAGCATATCAAGTGCTGAAGTATAAGTTTTTTCGTCTGCATTATATCCAGGATTTCCTGCATCATAAACGAATACATTTGCAGAACGGCTATCTTTTACATTGGCAATTTCAAAACTTGTTCTGCTTGTTTGAGCTTCATTACCATAGAAATCTGTAACAGTATAAGTGAATTTATAAGTTCCCTCATCGTCCGCTACAAATTTGCCATCTTTGTTTATAACTGATGAAGAAATGTCAGTTCCGTCATATTTGCCGTTTGTTCCTCTTTTTTCAACTTTGATTGTATAATAAACTTCTACTGCTTCATTTGCAGGACTATTTGTTGATTTAGTTGTTGCTGTAATTTTAGGAAGTTCTCTTTCAACACCTACAATAGCAGTAAGGTCAGAAACTGAAGTTGACCAACTTGTTTCAAGGTCATAACCTTTATTTTCTTCCTTTTTATCAGATGACTTATAGAAATACTTATCTTTTACTGTAAAAGTCTTGCTAATTGAAGTAACAAAAACCTTTTTATTACTTTCACTTACTTGATAATAAGAGTAAAGAACTTTAACCTCTTGATTATTAGAAAGAGCAGCAAGTTTAGTATGATCCAAATAATATTCAGTCTTTCCATCAACTGTTCTATCTAAAACCCTAATATCTCCATCATTAGCAAGGCTGATATAAACAAAACTTGTCTTATCACCTACTTGGAAAGAATTAGGCTCAACATTAGTAAAATAATCTACTTCATCTTCGCCTATAACATTTTCGCCTTCAGCATCTTTAACTGATGGAAGAGGAAGAACTATATCTTTATCACCTGCTAATTGCTTGTCATAGTAACTTGGAATTATATTTTTTGAGTTTGATGAAAAGTCAAAAGAAACATCACTCACTTCACATTTAACAGTAAGATCATAAGTGTAAGTCATACCATTATCTTCAACAGAATAAGTGATTGTGTAACGGCCAACTCTATCAGCAGTGAAAGATTTTCCGTCACTATTCAAGTTGACTTCATCATTGGTTGCCTTATAGAAAACTTTTACATCTTCAACGGTCCTTTTATTGCCATCAGCATCAACATATTCACCAGCAGGAATAGAAACAGTTTCACCCTTTTGAACTGTAACATTAGTACTACTTCCATCAACTTTAATTGAGTTTACTTTTATGTTATCTCCTGTAACAACACCTTCTAAAGCACTGGCAATTGCGTGAACTGGGAAAAAAGCACTACACATAATAAATGCAAAACCGATAGCAGCACCTTTAAAAAGTCCTTTGAATTTGGATTTTTGTTTAACCATTTTAATCTCCTCTAATTATCTAATGTATTATTTAACAATTAATTGTAAACCATTTTTAAAATTAAGTCAACAAAATTGCTATATAAAAACAAAAATATTTTGTGTGTTTCCCCTTATTTTATGCTGTCAAAAAGGCACTAGTTTTGTCGAATAAAATATTTTAAAAACCTAGCCAAAAATGAAGATTTTTAAGTTAAAAATAAAAGAAAAATAAATCTATTTTTAAAAAAATTGCACATTTTATAGCACTTGAAAATAGTATGTTAATGTGAAAGGAGTTTTATAGAAATTAGAAAATTAACTCCCTTCAAATACATAAGATTTTTTAGGAGGAACAAATGAATTTTTTTAATAATGGCTGTGGCGGTGGCTGCGGAAATGGCTTTGGCGGTTGTGGAAATGACTGCTGCTCACTCATTTTATGGATTATGATTTTACAATGCCTTTGCGGAAACGGTAACAATGGTTGCGGTATAGACTGCTGCACATTAATTTTACTTATGTTACTTTGTGGCTGTGGCTGCGGTTGTGGTAAATAAATTTTAACTTAACTTGTTAACTTTTAGAATTAATATATTAGTAACTAATTAATGTTAAAATTATTAAAATTTAGCATCTATAAAAGAAAATTTAATAAAAATAACTTAAAAAATTAAAAAAATAGCCAATTTTACAAAAAATCAGAGATATTTTCTCTGATTTTTTAATTGTTTTTTCTCACGTTTAATAATACTAACTTTTTTATGGGGAATTTTAGTAAATTATTCTAGTTCTGCTTCGTCACAATTTTCCATTTTTTGAATTTTTTTAGTTCCATAAACCTTTCTATCGCAAGGATCAAATTCAACTTCAAAACCATTCTTTTTATAAAAGTCAATTGTCCTATAAGAAAATTCACCAAATGGTTGAATTCTTGCATTTAATGAAAATATACCTGCATTTTTTTTTTTTTTTTTTACCATTTTAAGCATTTCACTGCCTAAACCAATTTTAACATAATCTTTATCTTC
>CARXKP010000045.1 GCA_949096025.1 uncultured Eubacteriales bacterium | reverse complement strand
ATAATTATAATTACAAATGCTAATGTCACAAGAAAATCAAAAATCATTCTACCTGTAAGTTGAGTTCCAAACAATTTAGCGGTCTCACAAAAATCAATAATAACTAAAACTAATTTTGAAATCATTATAAAATTTGTAAATAACAACATATACAACACAGGAATATTATTATATTTCATACTATTTTACCTCCTTTTTTAATTATACCCCCCCCCAGAAAATGTCAAGTTTTTTAATCTTTTAACGAAAATTTTTGTTAAAATAATTAAAAAAGATTGCTTTATCTAAGCAATCTTTTTATTCTTTTTTCTCTTGCCAACAATCACTTATATATGGGCTTTCAATAAAATCCGCATCAACAGTCATTCCAGTAAGCCATTTTATAAGTCTTACATCAGATGTTGTAAGTTTTTCATCGGTTTTTATAATCTGCCCACTTATATGAGAACAATCCTCTGTTGGGAAATTACATAGACCTGTCTTTTTTAATATACATTCGTGGTCTTGTTTTTCAAGTATTTCAAATTCAAATGGGAGTTCTACCCTTTCTTTTTTCTTTTCTTTGAATGCAAAACACTTCTCTTTCATCGGGCAATCATAACAACCAACTTCATTTGGGCGATAGTAATGAGCATTATAATCTCGTTCAAGGTTATGAACATAAGAAAATAGACAGGATGTCTTTTTAAAGATTGGAACATTATATTCTTTTGATAGATTGAAAAGAAGTTCTTGTTTTTCTTCAGAAATAATCTTTTTATGTCCAAAAGTATAGCCAGGATAAGGTTTAAATTCAATATTGTTTTCTTTCCAATACTGAACACTTTCTTTTTTACCTTGAAGTCCAGAGTAACCTATTGCAAGTCCATACTCTTTAGCAAGAGCAAAGACCTTTCTGAAAATTTCTTCACTATCGTTTATCCCATAACAAATAGGTCTAAACTCTATTGAATAATGATAATTATTTTTTCTAAGCTTTATCTGTTTCAGGTTATTTTCAAACCTTTCCATAGTTGAGCCATCATATATAGAATTTACTCCAAAGGTTGAAAAAGCAATATGCAAATCTAGATCAAAAAGAATATCTGGGAAAAGAGAGAAGTCCCCTTTTGTCACAATAACAACAGGACCTTTATGACCATCTTTTTCAAGTTGATGTAAAATATTTACTGTATTTTCCACCTGAAGAAGTGGGTCGCAATAAAATAAGTTTACTGCAACTGGCACTTGTCTAAATCTTTCGTTCACCTCACTAGGTAGCATATGATAAGACTGCAAATCATCAAGTTTAACACGGCAATAACTACAATTATAGCAATGTTCTTTTGCGTCGCCTAACATTAAAAATGATTTAGCAAAATAGAGTTTTTTGTTTAATTTATCCATTATTCTCTCTTTTAATATCTTTAATTTTAAACGCGTTTAACTTTTCCACCTGTTAAGATAATCATCTTAACCGCTTCAATAGAGTAATCATTAAGTTCTACTTCAAGAGGTTTATTTAATATTCCTCTTGCAAGTACTTTAACATAACCAATATTTTTGTTAATGAGTCCTTTTTCTTTTAGCGATTTAAGTGTAACTTTATCATTCGCCTCAAAACTTGCAGAAAGCACATCAATATTGATTATACCTTTCTTACCACTATGAGTTGAAGATATTATTCTATTACCAGCATCAAATTTAGCATCTTCTATTTTACGAGTATTTTCTACAAGCGAAACTGCTATTTCATCTGAAATTATAGCATTTACTTCTGCAGCAGATACAAATTCACGATGAATTTTATCAACAGTTGCCTGATTTTTTCTACGCATATATTCATTATAAGCAGTTTCTGAAACTAATTCTTTAATAAGTTCTTGTTCAACGAGTGCTTCAGTACTCTCATAAGGCAAATAGAAATCTTCATTTTGAGCAGTACCCTTAGTTAAACCATTATTTTCTGCAACAGTTGAAATCAAATCAATAGCATATTTTAATCTACGAGGATTAGTTATTCTATACATACAAGGTACTTCTTCATATCGTTTACTATCAGAGCGTTCTACTTTATATTTTGTTTCAGCATAATCATCTGGGTCAAGAGCAAGATATAGTTTAAGCGTTTTTCCTCTAACATTGAATTTAGCAATTTTATTTCTACCAGCATTTAGACTTTCATAGTTCCAAGAAATACGGCTCTTTACCTTTTTATAAGATAAAAGTTCATTCTTCAGTATGTTATAATAATTTTTCAACTCATCTTGCGATTGAATTAATCTTGCTTTAAATGATTTATTATAACGAACAACAATTCCAAATCCATCTACAAATTTTATAACAGACTCATTTATTTCTTCTTTTTCCGCTTCGTTTTCTTTTTCAACAACGGTATCTTCATCAATATCTTCTTCGGTTTCAAACTTAGTTATATTTGTCGTTTCGTCATTTTCTTCGATAGGTTCATCTTGATCACTTACTTCAGTATTTATCTCGATTTCTAACTCTTCTCTTTCATCCTCTTCTTCCTCTTGTTCACGAGTAGAATTTTCTACATTATCAACAAATTCATTAGAAGTAATAAAATCTTTTTCGATTTCTTCAAAACTATCTTCTTTATTTACGTTTTCAACAATTTCATTTTGTTGTTCTACAACTTTAACTTTAAGTTTTTTCTTTGTTTTCTCTTTATGTAATGTAGCAATAAGCACTATTGAAACTATTATTCCGGCAACAACTACTCCGAGAGTAAGCCATAACCACCAAGGCAAATTTGTCAGTTCAAATTTAGCAAGCGTGCTTATTTTTGTAGCATTTAAATTATATTTCATATTATATCTCCTATTAAACAATTCCAAGTTTTATTATACATCTATTAACAAAAAAAGGCAAGACAATTATAAAATAAAAATTCATACCTTTCGACAAATTTTTATTTAAATTTTTGCCTTTTATGCCCTTAAAATTATTAAATTGTATTTCAAAAATCAAACTCTTCCGCCCATAAGATTACTTGAATTGTATTTCCTAAGTCCTAACTTAAACAATAAAAATGCAAGCCCGCAAAGAAAGATTGCAAAACCTACCATTCCAAGTATCCACCAAAGATTGAAGCCTAAGAATATATACTGAGCAGGCACAAATATTATAAATCCAACTGGAATAATTGTAAATAATATTACTTTAGTAAACATATTAAATATTACAGGTGGATAGTTTGCAAACAAAGTTATGGCTGTTGAAATCATATCAGCAACAGCATTTCCTCTTTTAATATAAAATGACAGTGATTGAAAGCAAACAACTATTGATACATAAATAAGTCCGCCTATAATACAAACAGGAATAATTGCCAAGTACCACCACCAAGTAGCATTGATTATAATAAGAACAACAAACACATAAAGTATATCACCAATAGCCGAAATTGAACTTTGAGAACAAATAAGATTGATAAGAACGTTTTTAGGTTGAGTCAAAAATACATCAAGTTTCCCTTCATATACTAGGTCACCTATATGATAAGCTCCTCCGAAAAAGAGATGTCCTACACCATACATCCCGGCTGATATTCCCCAAAGAAGCAACACTTCGTTAAAACCATAACCTCCAAGCGAATCAGTAACCGAAAATATTATAAGCCACTGTATAATAAAGAATGAGTTATTGGCAATCATCATAAGTATTTGCAGGAAAAATGAAGTTTTATATTGATATTCTTTTTGAATATTGAGTTTTAAGTATTTAAATATAAGTGCTAAATTCTTTCTAACCGCCATTTGCCGCCACCTTCCTTTTTCCAAGTCTATATACAAGCAGTCCTAGCAAAATCACAAGTATCCCCCAAATAAGTTGAGATAAAAATATTTCTAAAAATCCCCACCAAGAAAAGTTTGCAACTAGAGTTGCTGGACCTGACATCATTGAATAAATTGGACTATATTTAATAATTGGTTGAAGCCAAGCCGGATAAAATTCAATAGGGAAAAATAGACCTAGTAGCATAAAAACTTTCGACACTATCCAATAGAATGGAAAGGCATCTTGTACCCAAAATGCTATAAGTCCAACTATTGAATATAGACTCCAACTTATAAAAATTGAGCCAAGTAGAGCAAGCAGGCAAGGTAAAATTTGATACCATACAAAAGTAGAAGGCAAACCTACAAAGACTATTCCCATTATAACAGCAACAGGCAACATAAAGATAAGTGACATACAACTCTTTGCCATTGACGAAGAAATACAATAAAAAAGGTAATTATATGGTTTATTAAGTTTATATGAAATACTGCCTGATTTTATCTCGTTGCTTACTGTTCTAACTATAGTATTTACCTTTGCTGACATTGTGATAAGTTCTGTGATAATAAGGTACCATATCATCTGTCCCATATTATAACCTTTGATGATTGTTCCACTTCCGCCTTCTCCATAAATATAACCCCAAAGTTGTAGAAATATATATATAATTAACACAAAAGAAACAGCACGCAAAAGCGTGTTTATAATTGCATCTTTCTCCTGTTTAAAACTAGTCCTAAAAACTGTAAGGTATTTATTCATCAATTGTCTTTCCTTTGTATATTGTCTTAATTATCTCTTCAAGTGGAGTTGATGAAATAGTAATGTCTTGAATATCTTCTGCATTAAATAGACCTAAGAGTTCGTTAACACTTGTCACTGTCATATCAACCTCAATTTTCATAAGTGTCTTATTTTGTTTCAAAAGTTTTATTCCATCTCGTTCTTTAAATTCTACTTCTCTTTTCAAATTAACTTCAACAATCTTTTTATTTAAATGGTGATATTTTAAATTACGCATACTATCATCGAGAACAATTTTACCATTATTTACGATAATAACCCTCTTACAAACTTCTTCTATATCACCAACATCGTGCGATGTAAAAAGAATGGTTGTTTTTAATTCTTTATTAATCTTTTTTATAAGTCCTCTAAGTGTTTCTTTTGCTATAGGGTCAAGACCAATAGTTGGTTCGTCAAAAAGAAGAAGCTTTGGCTTGTGTAAAAGTGATGCCACTACTTCACATTTCATACGTTGCCCTAAACTCAAACTACGAACTGGCTGATTAATTATATCCTCTATTTCAAATAATTTGCTTAGCTCGTCTATCGTCTTTTTCAACTCTTCCTTTTTAATATCATAAATAGAACCAAAAAATAAAAAGTTATCATAAGGTGAAAGATGAACCCAAAGTTGCTCTTTTTGACCAAAAACAGTACCAAGTCTATAAGATAATTTTATTCTATCCTTTTGTGGATTAAAGCCAAGAACTCGCACTTCACCACTAGTTGGATAAAGTATACCAGTTAGCATTTTAATAGTCGTACTTTTACCTGCACCATTCGGTCCAATAAAGGCAAGACTTTCCCCTTCTTCCACAGAAAAAGTAATGCCGTCTACTGCATTTTTAACTATCTTTTCCTTCTTCTTAAAAAGATGTTTCCACATCTCTTTACCTTTATATTTTTTCTTACTAATAAAAGTCTTTTTTAAATCCTTTACTTCAATAATATTCATCTTAGTGCCCTGTTCCTATTTTGTAAATTAAAATTATACTAATTTTAACATATAATACATATTTTATCAATATTTTTTTATCAGAAAAAAAGTTAATTAATCTTTATTTAAATTTTTTTCACTGTATTATTTATTGAATATTGGGCAAGATACTTTTGGAGGAATTTTTATGAATTTAAACCCTTTTTTAGAAAAACCTAAAAAACTTGAAAGTACAATTATGAGTATGAAAATGCTTGCACCTAAGCCTTACGATAAAAATGAGGTTGATCCTTATACTCGCGTTCGATGTATTCTTATGAATGGTACTGAATATGAAGCGGTATGGTCAAAACATCATTTAAATAGACACTGTGCTGACAATGATATTAGAAGAAGTTTTGCATTTATTCGCAGACTTGAGCAACAGCAACAAAAACTTATAGCCGCTCTTAAACCAGCAGATGAAAACATCCTTGAAACTACTATCGGTTATGAACAACTCGCAGTTGATCTTACTGCAATTCTTGCTCAAAGGCAAACAGATAAAAATGTAAAAAACGCTTTAGATTTTGCTCTGCTTGAGGACTTTGACCATCTTTATAGATATGCAAATCTTCTTGAAACCGATATGGGAGAACACGCCGAAAAATATGTTGGTTCTTATACAGAAATAATGCCTGGACGACCAACCGTAGCACACCCTAGACATCCTTATGATACCGTTAAGCATCATATTGTAAACAAAACTGCAGATCCAATTACAAAATGTGATGTATCCATTATCACAGCAGCAGAACAGCAGACAATGAATTATTATATGAACCTTGGAGCCTTTTACAAACATAAAGTCGGCAGAGAAATTTATAGTGAGATTGCTATGGTAGAAGAAGATCACGTAACACAATATGGTTCACTTATTGATCCTACAGCAACACCTTTAGAATGCCAATTAATGCACGAATATATTGAGTGTTACCTTTACTATTCAATGCAACATAATGAAGTAGATGAAAACATCAAAAAAATTTGGGCAATGCTTTATGAACAAGAACTTGCTCACCTTCACGAAGTTTTAAGATTATTACGCAAATATGAAAAGAAGGATTGGAAAGATGTAATACCTAATGGTGAATTTCCTGAGCTTCTAAAATTCACTTCTCAAAAGGATTATATTAGAGAAATTCTTGCTAAAACAATGAGTAACACAGGGAATAGAGAAAGTTATATTAATATTAAAAAACTTCCTGAAAATGCCGATTTCTTTATATACCAAAACAAATTTATTAAGAATGCTGAAAGAATGCCTTCTCACATAGTGATTGCCGATCATATTAAGAAATTTGGCAAAGACTATAGGGTTCAAGACAAAGAACACCCAATTAAAGGGTTGCGTTCTAGAGAAAGTGATAATCTTGAAATAGGAAGAATTCCATAAATACAATAAAAAAGACATATTTTAAAGAAAAATATGTCTTTTTTTATTAATTTTAAACAATTTATTTAAATTTTGATTTTTTAATTTAAAACAATGATGACAATAATCTCATAATTGCTTGTAGCATTTTTGTAAGAAAACTCTTTTTATTAAAATAGTTTTTATCTATTTCATACGAATTT
>CARXKP010000044.1 GCA_949096025.1 uncultured Eubacteriales bacterium | reverse complement strand
TTATAATTAATCATTAATATGCAATAACAAATTAATTTTAGACATTAGATTAGATATGAATTAAACTAGGTTATTGACACAAAAAAAAATAGCAGAAAATTAATTCCGCTATTTATTTTAAATTTATTTTAATAATTTCTTCACCCAGCAAACATTCCTCTACCAAGGCCTCTACATTTATTTTATTTTCTTCTCTTAAACATCTTTCTAGTGTTGGTTTAATTACTGGATTTTTAGGAAGAAAAACTGTGCAACAATCTTCATAAGGAAGAATAGATGTATTATAAGTCCCTATCTCATTAGCAATTTTAATTATATCCTCTTTGTCAAGAGCAATACAAGGTCTAAATATAGGAAGTTTTTTTACAACTTCTCCAGTTACCGTCATACTTTGCATAGTCTGACTTGCAACTTGTCCTAAACTTTCACCTGTAATAATTGCACCTAACGAATATTTTTCACATATCTTTTCAGCAACCCGCATCATTATTCTTCTCATCAAAGTAATCATATACTGCTCAGAGCAATTCATATGCAGACACTCCTGAACTTTTGTAAATGAAACAATATGCAAATTTATATCTCCTGTATAAGGCGATATTTCTTTAGCAAGAGAAATCACCTTTTCTTTGGCAAGTTCAGATGTATAAGGATGACTATGAAAATGTAATGCATCTATTTCTATTCCTCTTTTAGAAATAAGATAACCAGCAACCGGACTATCAATACCTCCAGACAGCAATAGCAATCCTCTACCACCAGTCCCTAAAGGCAATCCTCCTTGACACTTAATTGTTTCTGTGTAAATATACGCTTTCCCATTCAATCTAATATCTACGTTAAATTCCACTTCCGGTTTATAAAGATCCACTCTCGCGTTTGGATTGTTATCTAAAATAATACCACCCAATTCTTTTGCAAACTCCATTGAAGAAATAGGAAATTTTTTATCAGCCCTTTTAACATAAACCTTAAATGAAGAATCACCAATAACAATCTCATCCGCAATATTCTCTATCGCTTCAACAGTTGCTTCAACTTCAATAGCTCTACTTAAACTATAAAGACCAAAAACTTGTTGAAGACATTCTAAAATTTTATCTTCATTTTTTTCATCGTATCCCGAAACTATATATCTACCATAAGTCTTAGAAAAAGAAAATTTTTCTCCCGCCAATTTCTTCTTTATATTATTAATAAGCGTATTTTCAAATATATTTCTATTATGCCCTTTAAGATACAACTCTCCAAAACGCAACAAAATCACTCTCATAAAACCCTCTTTCTTATATCGTTATATACATCTATTATTATCTGCCCAGATTTATCTATATCTTCAAAACTTAATTGAGAACAGAATGAAATTCTTATATGCGACTTTATTTGATCTTTAGTAAATCCAATATTTTCAAGAACTCTATTCCCAACCTTTTTAGCAGAACAAGCACTTCCCGTACTAACTATAACTCCTTTTTCAGCAAGTGCTCTCATCAGCGTTTCACCATTCACACCATTAAACCAAACGCTTAAAATATAAGGACTGCCATTAATTTTATCAATATTCACATTCTCATCTTTAGAAAGTATTTCAATCATTTTCTCTTTTAGATTTGCTACATATTTATAATCATATTCCGTTTCATTTTGCTTAATGGCTAACCCCATAGCAATTATACCACCTACATTTTCAGTTCCAGAGCGATAACCATTCTCTTGGCCACCACCAAACACAATAGACTTAATTGTATTTAAATTTCTAACAAAAAGTGCACCAACTCCTTTTGGTCCATAAAACTTATGAGCAGAAATGGTATAGAAGTCTACATCATTTCCAATAAATGTTGTATCTAATTTACAAAATGCTTGAACACCATCTATATGAAGAAGTGCTTGTGGAGCATATTTATTTCTTATTCTAGAAATTTGTTTTATATCATTTATTGCACCAGTTTCATTATTTATCTGTTCTATAGAAATTAATCTAGTATGATCATTAATACAAGAACAAAGAGCATCACAATCCACCTTTCCATCTTTTGTCAAACCCACAAAATGAACAATATTTCCAAGCCTTTCTAATTCTTTTGCAACGTTGTAAACACTCGGATGTCCACCAATCGAGAAAACATATTCACATTTACCATTTCGTTTACTTCCCATAATAGCAATATTATTACTTTCTGTTGCCCCACTTGTAAAAATAACATCACCTTTTCCCGCACCAAGTTTTTCAATTATAGATTTTCTAACATTATCAAGTTCTTTTTTTATTTGAATTGCCTCTCCATAACCAGCAGAAGGATTGAAAAAAGAATTGCAGGCATATTTTTTATATAAGTCCGCTCCTTCTTCCAACATTTTAGTTGTTGCAGCATTATCAAGATAAATCATCTTAAATTTGCTCCGTGTTTATATTGCAATGCCTTTAAAACTTTTTTAATAACATTATTTACTTCTTCATCTGTAAGGGTCTTATCCAAATCAGACAACTTTATTTTAAAGGCTAAGCTCTTTTTATTTTCACCAAGACCAGCATTTCTATATATATCAAACAAATTAACACTATAATAAAGTTTCCCACAAGAAGATTTTATAGATAAAAGAAGTTCTTCAACTGTGACACTCTCATCCACAATGATAGCCAAATCTCTTTCTACTATTGGAAACTTTGAAATTGCTTTAACCATAATCTTTTTTGCAGGTAAAGTTACCAAATATTCCGTATCTAATTCTGCATATAAAACATTAACTGGAATATCATAATTTTTAGCAACCACTGGATGAATTTTTCCAAAAGAACCAATAATCGCATCACCACAAACAATATCAGCAGATACCCCAGGATGCAAATAAGGTTTTTTTGATATTTCAATTCTATAATCAGCAGATGTTTCTATCAATAAATTTTCTATTATTCCTTTTAAATGGAAGAAATCATAACCGTCTTCGCAAACCGCAATGGCAAGCATATTTCTTTCAACAGGAAGTTCCACTAAAGGCAAATTTTTAGCCTTATAAGTTCTACCACACTCAAAAATTCTCAAAGACTTATTACCAACACTTAAATTGTAGTTAATATTTTGAAAAAGACTATGAGCGAGCGATGTTCTCATACAAGATATATCTTCACTTATAGGATTCGATATTTTTACTATTTTATTTTCTTCACTGTCTAATAATAGTTTATTATTAATATCACTACCAACAAGAGTATATGATACATTTTCATAATAACCATTTTCAACAAGAATTTTTCTCAAATTTTTTTCCAGCAATAATCTTGGATGATATTGTCCTTCTGTTACGGTTGCTTTTTCAAAAATATTATAATCAAGATTATCATAATGATTATAACCATATAATCTTATAATTTCTTCAGCAACATCATAATCATTTTCAATATCTTCTCTATAAGGAGGTACTTTACAATCAAGTTTATCTCCAAATGCTTTAGTCACAATACCCAAACTATTTAAAATTCTAACCATCTCACTTGTTGGCACTTCTATTCCTAAAATAGAATTTATCAGTTTTATAGAACAAGTTATTTCCCTTACATCATTCTTCTGATTGCAAATATCTATTACACCTCGAACTACTTTTCCGCATTTTAGTTTTGTGACAAGATGTAATGCTCTAGCAAGTCCTAATTCTGCATTTGCAACATTCACGCCTTTTTCATATCTAGCAGAAGAATCAGTTCTTACCCCCAACCTTCTACTCGTTATTCTTATTGATTTTAAATCAAAAACTGCACTTTCAAGAACACAAGTTGATGTGTTATCCGTTATGCAAGAATCAGTTCCACCAATAATTCCAGCAATAACCATCGGTCTATTTTCATCGGCTATTACCATAACATCATTGTTTAAAGTATACTCACAGTGATTAAGCGTTGCAATTTTTTCTCCTTCAACAGCTTGCCTAACATTAATCTTTTGACCACCTATATTGTTTTGATCAAAAGCGTGTAAAGGTTGCCCAAATTCTACTAAAACATAATTAGTTATATCTACCATAGTATTTATTGGTTTTATACCTACAGCATTCAATCTTGCCCTCATCCATAAAGGAGATCTTTCGATCTTTACATTAGTTATTGCCCCTGCCATATACCTTAAACAATTCTTTGTATTAACCTCAACATTAACAAAGTTCCTAATAACATCTTTTGAATACACATCTATATCGTAATTAAGATTAATTTTCTTTTGCTCTTTTCCAAGTAAAGCACAAACCTCTCTTGCAATACCTACAACACTCATACAATCCGATCTATTAGGTGTGATATTAATATCATATACAACATCATCAAGCATAAGAGCCTTATCAATTGGCATACCAATTTTCATATCGTTTGGCAAAATCAAGATACCATTTACTCCAGCACCTTCAAAATAATTTTCATCTATTCCTAGTTCTTCTCCAGAACAAAACATTCCACAAGACTCAACCCCACGCATTTTAGCCTTTTGAATCTTTACTCCATTAACAAGATCTGCCCCCTCCAAACTAACTGGAATAACAGCCCCTTCAAATACATTAGTAGCAGCAGTAATAATTTGAGTTACAACTCCTCCACCAATATCAACCCTGCAAACAACAAGCCTGTCCGCTTCAGGATGTTTTTCTATTTTAATTATTCTTCCTACAACGACATCGTGAAGATGTTTATTTTGATAAATAATTTCCTCAACTTCCATTCCTGCTGCTGTTAATTTTTCTGCTAATGTTTCTGGCGATACATCTATATCAACCATTTCTTTCAGCCAATTATATGTTACTTTCATTTTTTTCTCCTCATTATTAAAATCAAAAATTTCACCCTATTTCATTTGATTTAAGAATCTAATATCGTTGCGATACAAATAGCGAATATTATTAATACTATTTAATATCATTGCAGTTCTATCAAGACCAAACCCAAATGCAAAACCCCTATATTTTTTACTGTCTATACCGGACATTTCAAGCACCTTAGGATTCACAATTCCAGCGCCCAACAGTTCAAGCATTCCCGTTCCTTTACAAGTTGTACAACCCTTACCGTGACAAGATGGACAAGAAACATCAACTTCAATACTTGGTTCTGTAAATGGGAAAAACGATGGTCTAAATCTTATAGTTGTATCTTCACCATATAACCTTTTCATTAAATTAGTAAGCATAGACTTTAAATCCGCCATAGAAACATTTTCATCTATAACAAGTCCCTCTAATTGATGAAAAACAGGACTATGGGTAGAATCACTATCATTTCTATAAGTTTTGCCAGGGCAAATTATTTTAAATGGAGGTTTTCTTGTTTCCATTTCGCGCGCCTGAACTGCAGAGGTTTGAGAACGAAGAAGAATATTATCATTAATAAAGAAAGTATCTTGCATATCTCTTGACGGATGATTTTTAGGAATATTCATCGCTTCAAAATTATAATAATCACTTTCCACTTCAGGACCTTCAACAACAGAAAATCCTAAACTTACACAAATATCCATCAACTTATCTGTTACATCAAGAATTGGATGGTATGCCCCCTTTAAAACACCTTTTGAAGGTTCAGTTATATCAACTTTTTCTCTTTCAAGCCTCTCATTCAATTCTAAATTTTCAAATTCCTTCTCTTTAGCAGTAAGTCTTTCCTCTATTGCATTTCTAACACTATTTATTAAAGAGCCTACTTTAGGTCTTTCTTCTGCCGATAATTCTCTCATTCCTTTAGAAAACATTGTAAGATGACCTGACTTCCCAAAAACTTTAACTCTTATTTCAGTTAAAGTTTTTCTTAATGAGTAATCAACTTTATCAATTTCTGCTAAAATTTCTTGTTTTAAATTTTCTAGTTTTTCTACCAACATAATTCCTCCATACAATATTATCAAAATAAAAAAGTCCCCTTCGAAATTAGGACGAAAGAGAACTTTTCGTGGTACCACCTAAATTTAAGCAAGACTAAACAGTCCTACTTCTCAATTTAATCTTTTACGCAGATTCACGGCAAAAACTACTCTAAATTAATTATTTCATAATTACAGCTAAAAAGTGAATTCACAAGACTCTTTATCACCCGCATTTCAGCATTAAGCAGGCTCTCTGAGATATCAAGATCAAGTTACTAGTCTTTTATCATTGCCTTATAAATCTTTATTATAAATAATTAGATAACTTTGTCAAGTATTTTTAATAATGTTTTGATTTTAAAATATTATTGTGTTAATATATAATTATGAAATATCAATCTTTTAAAATTGACAAAAACTATTCCTCAATATACTACTTTTTAAAAAATGAGGGTTTCTCAGAAAATTTTATAACTAATCTCCGCAAGAATTGGGGTAACTTTGTATTAAACGGTACTATCGTCAACATTCGTGCCTCTTTAAAATGCGGTGATGAATTAAAATTAAATAGCAATCCAAATGCAAAAACATCTATTATGCAATGCATATTACCACTAGATATTGTATTTGAAGATGAATATTACTTACTAATCAATAAACCCAAAGGAATTTCTTGTATGCCAAATAGAAGATATTATCAAAATAATTTGGCAGGTGCAATTTGCTATTATATGAGTCAAAAAGATGATAGTTTTGTTCTTAGAATGCTCAATCGACTAGACAAAGATACGACAGGTATTATAATAATAGCAAAAGATAGCATATCATATAATAAAATTAAGAATATAGAAAAAAATTACATTGCCATATGCACTGGGAAAATAGATAAAAACTTAATCATAAACAAAAAAATCAAAACTGAGGTAAAAGAAGGAATTAATACTCGCAAACGAAAAATTTCTTCAGACGGACAAAGTGCCACAACTTTTATTACACCCATTTCATATAACAATAATTATAGTTTAATAAAATTAAACTTAATTCACGGTAGAACACATCAGATACGAATTCATCTTTCTTCAATATATCACCCGCTCATTGGCGATGAACTATACGGAAAGCAAAGCGATTTTATTGATCACACTGCCCTGATATGTAATGAGGTTTGTTTTTATCATCCTTACTTAAATAAATATCTTAATTTTAAAATTGACTTACCTAACGACTTCAGAAATTTACTTAAAAGAGTTGAATTAAAAATAAATTAAAAAAGTTGCATAAGCAACTTTTTTTTTAAAATTCACAGTTATTAGGAGTTCTTGGAAATAAAATAACATCTCGAATATTAGAAACACCAGTTATATACATTAAAATCCTTTCAAAACCTAATCCAAAACCACTATGTTGAACAGAACCAAACTTTCTTAAATTCAAATACCACCAATAATCCTCTTCTTTAAGCCCCAACTTGTTCATATGCGACAACATCTTATCATAATCAGTTTCTCTTTCACTTCCACCTGTCACTTCGCCAATTCCAGGAAATAATAAATCACAGGCGCGGACAGTCTTTCCATCCTCATTCTGTTTCATATAAAAAGCCTTAATTTCCTTAGGATAATCTGTTACAAAAACGGGTTTTTTAAATATAACCTCACTTAAATATCTTTCGTGTTCTGTTTGAATATCACTACCCCATTCAACTTTATATTCAAATTTATCATTATTTTTTTGTAAAATTTCTATAGCTTCGGTATAAGTTATTCTTCCAAATTCGCTGTTAATAACATTATTAAGTCTATCCAAAAGCCCATTGTCCACAAATTCATTAAAAAATTTCATTTCGTCAGGACAGCGTTTCAATATATTAGTCATAATATATTTCATCATTTCTTCTTCAAGAATCATAAGTTCATTTAAATCCATAAAACATACTTCCGGTTCTAAATGCCAAAATTCATTTACGTGTCTAGTTGTATTACTATTTTCTGCTCTAAATGATGGTCCAAAAGTATAAATTTTACCAAACGCAAAAGCACAAGTTTCACCTTCTAATTGCCCAGTAGGACTTAAATAAACTTTTTTTCCGAATAATTCATCTTTTGGGTCAAACTTTTTTTCTTCATCATAAATATTTTGTGTAGTTACTCTAAATAATTCACTTCCACCCTCGCAATCAGAAGATGTTAAAAGAGGTGTATGAACGTGAACAAAGCCTTTACTCTCAAAAAATTCGTGAAGAATAAAAGCCAACTTACTCCTTACCCTAAAAATAGCATTATATAAATTTGCTCTAGGTCTTAAATATGCAATTTCTCTTAAAAATTCTAGTGAATGTTTCTTTTTCTGTAATGGGTATTCACTATCAGTAGCACTTATTATTTGAATATCTTCAGCTTGCAACTCAAATGGTTGTTTATTATTTGGAGTAAGAAACAATTTACCTTTGCAAATAATCGAGGATCCTGTATTAAGTTTTTCAATTTCATTAAAGTTTGTTAAGTTTTCGGCAATAAATACAATTTGTATTGTTTTAAAACAGGTCCCATCTGTTAAATCAATAAAACCAAATTTACCATTACCCCTACAACTTTTCACCCAACCAGCAACAACTAATTGCTTATCAGCAAAATTTCCCATATTTTCAAAAATATCTTTTATATCAATTTTATTCATAATTTCTCCTATAACAAATTATTATTTGCTCACTCGTTTATTATATCATAATAAAAAGACTTTACAAAATAATTTAATAAAAAACCTCTAAAATAATTAGAGGTTTTTTCACAACATAAACAATGAGCCAATTAGACTTACTGTTGTAGATTCATTCATATTAAAAGTAATTTCATAACATTGATAACCACCTATTTCTTTTGTGTCATATTGTACAACTTCATCATTCAAAGTAATTTCTATATCAGTTGACAAAGGT
>CARXKP010000043.1 GCA_949096025.1 uncultured Eubacteriales bacterium | reverse complement strand
ATATTTACCATAAATATTTGAAGAATATCTATCTTTAAATATCTCCGAATTAGTATTTATGTGTATTTCCACACTATATTTATGAAGGTATGTACCATTTCCATTGTCATATTTTGAAGTATGTTCAAAATCAATCTTAAATAGAGTATTACTATCCTCAGAACCATTTCTTTGCAATATGGTTCCATCTAAGCCAATAATATAGTAATTTGGTACCTCTTCAAATTCATCGGTAGATAATATACTAATTTCTTCTTTTATAGTTTTACTTGTCTGAATTGGAACATTGTTGTAATTTTTATTAGTAACTTCGAGTGCTCCAAATCTATAATCAACAACAACATCATTTAATATTTTGTTAGTTTCTGAAGTATATTCATTATTATTAAACAATAATTTTAAAACAGGAACAATTTTCAATTTATATCTATCTTGCTTTGTATTTTCAAGTCTTCTTATCGTGATAACTTGACCTACAATATCTATATCAAGAGGAAGTTCTTCTTTCGAACACAATTCCAATTTTTCTATTTCTTTATCTGTACCATCTTCTTTTACTGTAACAGTTTTATATATGCCAACCTCTGCAGACACCTCGGAATTGGTTGCAAGATAAAAATATATACCTCCAATACTTGCCCCGCCTCTTGCATCTGAAGTAAATTTAACATTCTGAGAGTTTAATGATACATCTAAATCAGCTGAATAGTTTGGTAAAACATAAAGAGAAGCCGAGTTATTTCCTCTAAGTTCTATTGTTGTCAAATCTACTGGAATTGATGAAGAAGAAGTTGTTGGATAAACGATTGAACTCTTGTTTTCATTAGCACCAATATACTCAGAGTTAAAGTAATTTACAACATAGATATAGAAGCTAAGTGCATCGTTAGAATTTAAAATACTTGATGCTGTAATGAGTGCTAGACCTGTTTTCTTAATTATCATAGCACCTGTTTGATCAATTGTAAGAATATCTGTGGACTTTGATGAAAATGTCATTTCTCCTTTAGCCTCAAAAGGATAAAAAGTACTTGAAGTGGTCAATCTATTTAAACCTATTCCAGAATTTACTATTTCTTGTACCGTGGTTATATCATTATCAATAACAGATGAAACTCCAAAGTAATATCCATAGAATATATCAAGATTACTTTTTGAGCTTGTCATTTTATTGTTAAATTTAGCATTAATAGATAAACTCTCTTTATCGCCTGGTACGAATCTAGTTTGATATACTACCTTTTTAACATTTTGCTCCATACCTACAATTAAAAAATCGCCATAAAAATATTCTTTGCTTGCACTAATAATTGAAGAATCTCCACCAGTCAAATAATTTCTAGATACAAATGAGAATACATTGACTGGAGTAGATGAATTTTCACCATTGTTTAAGGCATTTATTTTTGCATTTCCGAAGCCAAGTTGATTAATGGTTACAACATTTGAATCACTAACAAGACCATTTGGAATCTTATCGCTATACATTACTATCATAGCACTTTCTTCAAGAATTCTGCCATCATCTATTGCTTGAACAGCAAACGCATTTGTAAGATCAATATCATTAGAAATATTTGCAATTAAAGCAGTGTTAGTATTGCTTAATAGTCCACGAACAAATGTTCTTGTTGTTATTCCTGTAAAGTAATTTTTATTTGAAATATTAACTATCGAACCAACAACACCACCAACATAACCCGCACCGCGAACTTCTCCACCAACAAGAATACCCTTTCCAGCATCAAATTCAGTAGAAATTGTCCCACTATTCATACGAGAATAAGCAACATTACTGAGGGTTTGATTTGTTTCTAATTTATTATATCCTCCAAAAATTTGCGCTGATGTCGTCGTTAAATCTCCATTTTTCCCAACTAAACCACCAACATAAACATTTTGAATTAAATTATTTTCTGGAATGTTTGTACTTTCAACCTTAAGCAATGAATAGGCCATATAATTTGTATAACCAAGAACGGAAAACTTTGAACTATCAATCTTCTTTATTATTCCCTTATTAGCACCAGCAACACCGCCTACATTTCTATCTAGTGTTGCTAATCCACTGCTAGACTCCGCAGAAGAAGATGCATAATAATTAAAGTTAACAAAATCATTCATCATAACAGTAATTCTTGGTGTTTTTCCACTATAAGGAAGACGACCTATTGCTTTTAAGTTATCTACATTTTCTGATCTGGTCTGAGAATTATCATTTTCAAATAATGTAAAATCTTGAACTATTTCTCCGTTATTTTCTCCTACTAGTCCGCCAAAACTTGAGTGTCCTGCTCTATCATTTAAATTAACTTTTGAATAGGCAATAGAAGCACCAACGTTAATAAGTTTTCCATAATTTTTACCCGCAACTAAACCAATATAAGTATTTCCATCCGCTACTGATATATCAATATCAAACTCTCCATTAAATTGAACATATTCTATATAAGCATCTTTAGAAATACTACTAAATAAACCATAATAAGACTCGTTTGATGCAGAATTTTTGATTGCCTTTGAAATTTTTATACCTGAGATACAAGCATATTCATTAGTTCCGATAATTGAACCTTTAAATTCACCTAAAGGCAACAAACCACTAATTGTAGAAATGTCTATGGTTGTTTTTATCTGATAATGTGCAGAAAGATTATCTTTTACAGCAATTAATTCATCAACATTATTTATTGTAAACCTATTTATTGGGGTTCCATTCTCAAAGTTGACCCTAATTGGTACAGCATATTCACTATATCCACTTCTTAAATTTCCACTTGAATCAAGCCAATCTTTTGCTACAATCAAAATTTGTCCAGACATATCACCTGTATACTGAGTAGCATTTGCTAAAAATTCTTGGTTTACTTCAAATGTTATTTGTGTTTTTCCAGCACTTTGAATATAAGAGATATTAGACTTGTCAAACATATAATAAGTCTTTTTATCTTCATCCCCTTCATCACCAACAACAATTTGCCCTCTACTAAATAAAGCTACAATTTCGCTATTTGTTGCATTTGCATTTGTTGGATAAGCAATTACACTATGTTCTTTATTAATTACTGAGAAATTAAGTTCGGTAGTTACTTCTTGCAAAGTAATTCTCTCAACTTCATTATATATAGAAATGTTAATATTAATAGTAAAGGAATATAATTTATTATATTGCATTAAATGTGCTATAAGTCTAATTCTTCCAGTATTGGCAACATTACTAAAAGCTGAGAAAATTAATCTATCTGTATCAAATGTACCATATGAACCGATATTATAAACATTATCCTGTGTTGCCGAATAATACATCCTATCACAACTTTTTCCATTTTTGGTTATAGGAGAATCACTTTCAAAATATAAAAATTCTTTAGTATATCCCGAAGCCACAAAATTTTTCAAATTTGGATTTTGGAATAAATATGCTGAATTATTTCTTAAAGCAACATTTAACTTTACTTCTCTAAGTGCATTATTATAAGCATTAGAATAAACATCTGCATAGTTTGCGCTTGAATTTTCTGGATATTGCTCATTAAAGCCATCTGATAACTTATAAACATAAATATCTTCTGCTAGTTCATAAGTTACTAACTCTACAATATAATCAACTAATAAATTTTTACGCTCAAAGTTTTCGATATAACTCCCTTGAACTCTAAAAATAATTGATTCATTTCCGCTTACACTGGAATAAATTAAATATTTGTTATTATCAAGTGTTTGAATAGTTACATTTGGAGAATCGATAATTGGATCAATATCTGTAATTGCCGTCGAAAGTTTATTATCATTAGCAACAACTGTAACGTCAAAGTAACTTCTTCCATTTCTATTTAAAAGATAAACTAGTGAATAATTTGTTTGATCTTCTTTCATTTTAACAGAATTGTCTTCATTTGTTGTTTCTAGTGAAAGAGAATTTAACGATTCTCTTACCTCAACAGTTAATGGTATTTGAACTCCATTATCCAAAGAAATCGTATAAGTTGCAGATCCATTTTCTCTTGGTAAAAGTTTAAATTTAAGAAAATATCGTAATCCTTCTTGTACTATAAAATCATCACTATCATAAGTAAATCTTACTATATCATTACCAGAGTTATGCTTAAAGGATATGCTTGTGAAACTTGCATCAGCATAAAGATCTTGGAATACAACTTCACCACTGTTTTTTTCAAGGTAAATCTTATTAGCAAAAGTTTCTGTTTTAAAGTTTAAAGATTTAGCCCCTGGCACAATTACATATTCAATATTAGTTTTCAAACTATCTTGTTGAATAATATTGAAATCCATTGATACTGGCAAATATCTCGATTCTGGATTCTCACTTGCATCAGCAGTAGCATTATGTCCACCCTTTACATAAACAGGTTCTTTTAAATCTTTAATTTCAAATAAACCTGTAGTGTAAATTTCATTCATATATTTTATTTGTAAATCTGAATCTGTTAAATCTATTACTAGATTTTCATATTCTGCACCTTCCGGAATTACAGCAAAATTAAATTCTTGCCAACCTGCATCGAGCGTAGCATAACTATTATAGAAAGTATATTTCTTTGATACCGCAGAAAAATCAACATTGTTTATAAGTAAACTTGTTGGAATTATTCTTATTTCAATTGGAATTGAATATGTAAAGTTAACTTTGCTATCTTCACTATTTTCAAAACCTTCATAATAAAAATTCAAATCAAGAGAAGTTGTAGTTGCTGCACCAACACCACAATTAACTTCAATATAATATGTAGTAATCCCCTCATTTTCTCTTGAAGTTCTATCTATAGCAATAATTTTACTATTTGCAACATAGTTTTCTGCTGTCTTAAAGTTATATTTTAATAACTTATTTGTTTTTACACTTAATTCCAAATATGCGGTCAAATAATTAGCTGTTTTTCCTACTAATAACGGATTTGTTTCTATTGTAGTTTTATAGTTTGGAATAAGTGTGATTTTTCCATTCTTCAAATCATCAATTTTGTATGAATAAGTATCAGCATTAACTATTATATCGCCTGTTTCAAATGATTCTTTTATGATTTCAATTTCATCTATCTTATAACCATACTCGTGAGAAAAATCCTCAGCAACAATATCATTTAAAACACTAAATTCTCTTTCACAAATAATTACACCTTCACCTGTCTCTTCTGATAGTTTTGCATTTTCATACTTAGCAATGAAAGTGAATCTCATTCCTTCAGTTATTATAGAAGCTTTTTCTAAATCAAAT
The DNA here is from genome assembly GCA_949096025.1 of uncultured Eubacteriales bacterium. GTDB lineage: Bacteria > Bacillota > Clostridia > Christensenellales > UBA1242 > Caccovivens. The sequence goes on along the minus strand of CARXKP010000043.1, from coordinate 3,586 downwards.
TCATAATACCCTTCAACTTCTTGTACATCTATAAATTCATATCTTACATTTTGATTTTCTAATATTTGAGTAGAAGATCCTAATGTATGCAAAAACCCATCTTTGTCAGTAAAGATGAGATAATCATTATTTTCAATTGTATAAAGACTTGCACTTACAAAATTATTTACAAGTCCATCGTTTGACGATACATCGTCTAAAGTCAAAGAACCTGAAACATTATTTATTCCATAAAAGTAATATTCAAGGTCACGCTCTGTTGAACTTTCTTTGAATTTGAAATCTGTTGAGGTAGGTTTAAGAATTGTTGATTTAGAAATATATAAACCATTGTCACCTTTTGTTAAAACATCTGAAAATTCCTTCACATAGATTGTGACAGTTGTACTTTTTCTACCCTCTATTGTAGTAAATTCTACACTACTGCTTCCACCTGACAATCCTTGAACCATATAAACAGTTGTATCATTTTGATTTGATTGTTGAGTAATTTTTGAAACAATAGGATTTGACTGAGTAAAATTAATTCCCCTATTCATATTTGAAACGGGATTTATAATTGAAATTGCCAGTTCTTTTTCCTCTCCAACAAACAATTCAATGTATTCTTCATTAGAAGAAAGGTATGTTTTTGAATAATCTAATTTACCACACGCCACAAAAACAATACTTGCAATCACAAGCAGAAAACTACATATTAAAATACTAAATTTTTTAGATTTCACCATTAGCATACCTTTTATATATTTTTACTTTTTCTTTCTTTTTTCAATAATAGAGTAAACGTGAGGAAGTGGTCTAATTTGAACCATTGTTCTTGATGTTGGAGAAGTGATAATAAATGCTTGACCAACAGACGCACTTACAATACTATTTCTTTCCGCTTTATTAATACCACCAGAGTTTTTATAAAGTTCAATAAGGTCATTAACATCGTTTGGTGCAAGTGAGAAAATAAGAGAATACTGACAGGCATTAATAATAGCAGTCGATTGTCTTTTAATCGCTTCCGAACCAACGAAGTCATTAATATTTTGAGTAATAACAATCTGCATTCCACCATACTTACGAATACGTTTAGCCATAGATGTCATAAAGTTTAATGCAAGAGGATATTTAGGGTTAATAAACAAGTGGGCTTCATCAACGACAAGAATAATTTTACGATTTGTCGCGTGTAATTCGTTATAATCCTTGTTATTAATAACTTCACTTTCAATATACTTAAATACCAAAAGCATTTGTGCGTTTGTAAGCATTTCATTGTTACCAGCAATAAGAGATTGGAAGTTGAAGCAGACAAAGTTTTCATTTGTTTCAATTGATGTTGGTCCATTCCAAAGGTTTGAGTTTCGTCCGCCCTTTGCAAATTTTCTAATATATGTTTGAGCAACACGCAAGTTGTTTAAAACGAAATCTTCTTTTGCTTCATCAAGTTTTTGTTGCAACAAAGCATATAAATCATCAAATGTTGGATAATCTTTTGGCGTCAATTTTCTTAAATCGGTATATTCATTAATATTAAATTTTTCATACACTTCTAGAATTAAGGTATTAATAACTTCAAACGCATCTGATGAAATCCCCTCAAGAATTGTTCTGAAAAATTGTTCAAGAAATTGAAGGTGCTGATTAAATGAGTCGTTTTGTTTTACAGGTGCATCGCCTTCTTCTGCACCCTCCTCTTCTGCAACTTCATCATCGTCTTTATCAAGAGCTCTAATAATGTTGAAAGGATTAATGATCCCTTGTAGAGAAGAGCCTACATCAATTTCCTTACCGTGCAAAGCATCACAAAGTTCAGAGTATTCTTTTTCAGGGTCTACGATGAATATTTTTGTATTATCAGCAGCGAAGTTTGCAAGAAGTGTTTTTGTAGAGAATGATTTACCAGATCCTGATTTACCAATAATCATCATATTAGAGTTAACACGTTGAGCATTTCTTGCGAAGAAATCTACAAATACCGGATAAGCATTATCTCCTAAATAGAAACCGCCATCATCTTGAAGCTCTGAAGAAATAAATGGAAATACACCAGCAAGTGTATAAGTAGGAACTCCTCTTTGATATTCTTTAATATTATCACGCATTGAAATTCCTGTACTAATAAAAGCATCAATTTGTCTAGCGAACATTTCAGTATAACGATAACCTTCCTGTTTAAGCATAGACTTAACTTCTTTTCTAGCAGAGTCTTCGCAAGTGATAAATGTGTTTACATCAAATAACTGCTGGTTGGAAGTTTTAAGTTCCTGCAAAAGGTTTCTTAAAGTTTCAAGATGTGTTTGAATTTCAATTCTTGTACTGCTCTTACCAGTTCTGTATAACTTAGTTTCCATATCCATTATGGCTTTATCGATCTTTTTTTCCGATTCAAATTTGGGAGCCTTTTGAAATTTCATTACAACTTTAGTTCTGTCTAGAAGGAAGAATGATGCTCCCCAAGCATTTCCAACTTGTAAAGGATATTCATTAATTATGTAAGTTCTATAATTATTTCCATCAATGTTATATTTTGCAGATGAAAATTTAATTTTATCTGGAGTAGCCCAGTTTATATATTCTGAGTATGGAATATTTTCAAGATCACGCTCATCAAACTCTCTTGAATAATTTGCTTTTAAGAAAATGGCAAGTTCGTTTCCAGTCAATCTTTTAGTAGTAACTGGAGTAAGACAAGAAATTAATGTACTTGCCATACCACCTATGGTATTATCAAGTGCTTCAAGGTCTTTACCTAAAACTACAAGATAGAAATAATCTTTATAAATTTTTTCTGTTCTGTTTTTATTTTCAAGGAAGGTAATTCTTTCTTCAAAGATAGGTGTTCTTGCATCAATTTCTTCTTGGCTCATTTGTTTTTCATATAATTGATCAAGAAGCCTGTCATATTTTTTATTTTCAAGATAAGAATAATTATCAAGAACCATTGCCTTGTTGATTTTTACAAGTTCGCAAACTTGATTATCTTCAAGACGTCTAAGTGCATTACCAAAGCCTACATCAATAACATTGTTTTGGCTATATTCATTTAAAAGATCAAACAAAATTGGTTTAACTTCAAGCACTGCTGCATAATAATTTCCATAAGAAATAAATCTGTCATCGTGGATAGATTCAAATGGAATAATGTCTTTCATATTTGCTTTTCCTGACTTGGGTTTCTTTTCATATCTTTTCTTTTGAATAGAAAATCTTGCAAGGTGCATAATCGTAACATAAAATCTATCACTATCTGCAATTTTGAAAAACATTGATAAACCAAAAATAGCCCAAACTATTGCAATCCAAATATGTCCAGGAAAGTTTGAAGCCCCAAGCACAACAAGAACCGCAGCTACAACCAATGCAATTACTAAATCTATTCCTGTAAAACCTTTAACAAATTCAAGTTTTACCTTAGTTCTTCTAGGGATAACTCTTACCATTCTTACCTCACTTTTTCATTGTTTCATAGTAATGAAAAACACTGAAATTAAAAATTGTTTTGAAAAATTATATAAATAAAATTAATCTCAAATTTATTGTACTACAAATTAAATCAAAAATACAAACGATTAAACAAATATTTTAGTAAAAAAAT
>CARXKP010000042.1 GCA_949096025.1 uncultured Eubacteriales bacterium | reverse complement strand
TTGGCAAACTTGAGATTGAAAATAGAAAGAGCGAATGTTATAATAAAAACAGAAGGAGTTGTTATGGAAAGATCTATTGAAATTGTAAATCTTGTTAAAGAAAAGTTAAATGAATATGTTGAAGAATTAAAAAAACAAAATGAGAAAAGAGAAAAACAAGCTAATCTCTTAAAAGAAATAGATGCTTTAAAAGCAGATGCTGAAGAATTAAAAGGAAAAGCCAAACAAATTTCTGCTGCAGATAAGGCTGTTCGAGATGAAAAGTTAAAACCTTTAATTGAACTTCTTGGTTTAAAGATTGAAACTTCTACAGGTTATGAAACTGTAAGAGAAACACGCACTGATAGAGATGGTGACTATACAGTAAATGAAAGATACCTAAGAGGTTATGCTTGTCTAGTGGATAAATTTGGTCATACTATTCACAAAGTAAGGGTTTTTAGTCGCTGGGATTCTTCATTTTCAACTACTAAGGCGGATCTTGCTGCAGTAAAAGCTGCAACAAAAGAGTCATTTGATGTGTTATCTTTGCTTATAGATTATATGAATAGTGAAAAAGCTCTTACAAGTCTTAAAGAAACTTATCTTATTCCTGAAAATTGGGAACTTAGAGCAGTTGAGGCGGAAATTAAAAAAACTGTTCACGATATCGGACTTGATGCAGTAAAAGAAACATTAAAAGAACTTAAAAAGCAAAGACCATCTATTGAAAAAGAGTTTCGGGCCGTTCAAAAAAAATTAGATTATGGTTATTTTACAGGTGGATGGGAAAGAAGTGATACAAAAGTGAAATGCAATGTTCTTAAAAATAAATTGTCAGAACTTAATGATAAAATAGAAGTTCACGAAAACGCAATTAAGTTATATGCTAGAAAAGAAGAACTTATAAAATTTGTTGCAAGAGTTAAACTTGATGTTGGCAGGCTAGGTTATATTGAAGCAATCGATAGTATAGTTCCTGCACAAGAAAAATATTTTGCTGTAAAAGCAGAAGAAGATAAGACTTTAGAATCTGTAGAAAATATTAATAAACAAATTACAAAAATGCAAAACGAAAATTATAATTTATCTTCAACAATAGATTATGAAGATAAAATGGTTACTGAACAGGCATTAAAGGATGGTAAAATTACAGAATTTGTAAATGGAATTGTTAATGAGGAATTTGTAAATTCACCAGCGTGCGAAACAGTAAGAAAGGATTGTTATCTTTTATTGTCTGCTGGAAAACTTGACAAAATTGACGAGCAAATAGCACAAGAAGTATTTGACAGAATTGAATCTTTAAGAGAACAAGAGTCAGAAATGGAATAAATAAAAATCACAGCAAAGGCTGTGATTTTTTGTGAATAATGCTCATCTTAAAATAAATGACAATTTTATCTTATGAAAATTACTTTTAAAAATATTAATTATATGTTATACTTAATATATGGAATCATTAACAATAAAAGAAAGCGAAGAATATTTAAGACAAATTTCAACGAAGATTGAAAAGGGCGATGATCAAGTTGCTAAATATATTGAGATCTTGGAAGAGTATTGCAATACTCACTCTTGTTTTGCTATGGCTGGAGTTCAACTTGGTATACCTAAAAGAATAGTTTATATCAAGCATACTGACCCAGAATCAATCAAGACTGAAGATGTGGGATTTGCTATGATAAATCCTATTATCTTAAATAGAAAGGGCAAAACTGAATATTGGGAAGCGTGTATGAGTGGACTTGATAATGTTGCACTTGTTGAGCGTCCTTATACCATTGTTGTAAGATATGAAACTCCAGAAGGCGAGGAAAAAGAAGTGACTTTTGATGGCTTTCCATCTACTGTAATTAGTCACGAACTTGATCACCTTGATGGTATTTTCCATATGGATAGGGCAAAGAAACTTTTAGTTATGACAAGAGAAGAAAGAGTTGCATTTAGAAAGGAAAATAAATACAACATTATTTCTAAAGACTGTGAGTTTACTTATCCTCCATTAAAAAAAGTATCAAACCCTAATTAAATTGAAATTTTTTTCTTAATAGATGAGCACTTTTTATGTAAATTAAATTAGTGATTATGCGTAAAAACTTTTTGTATGTAAATATCCGCATTACTTTTTTGCTAGATTAAAAAATTTAAAGGAGATAATATGAAAAAAACAGTACTTGTAACTGGTGGTGCAGGCTATATAGGCACTCATCTTATTCCTAAACTCATTGATAAAGGTTATAATATTGTCGTTGTTGATGATATGAAAAACTCTAAAATTCAATATATACAATCTCTTCAAAACCGTTATCAAGGTAAAATAGATTTTTATTCTTTTGATTTGAGAAATGAGGAGGAACTTGAAAAGATCTTTTCTAGGTATGAATTTGATGGGGTTGTGCATTTTGCAGCAAAGAAGTATATTGATGAGTCTTTTAAAAATCCTCAAGATTATTTAGATAATAATGTTGATTCTACTAAAGTATTACTTACTTGTATGGAAAGGCATAATGTAAATAAACTTACCTTTGCTAGTACCATTGCGGTGTATGGTGATGTTAAGTATCTTCCTATAGATGAAAAGCATCCATTAAACCCTCTTTCTCCTTATGCAAAAAGCAAAGTTTTATGTGAAAAATTAATTTCTGAATGGGGGAGAGATAAAAAAGCAATTATTTGTAGATTTTCAAATCTTTCTGGAGCAAATACAAATTTAAACTTAGGAGATGATTCACTTTTAAACAAGAAAAATCTTTTTACTTATATTTGTGACAATATTTGTAATGATAGACCTTTTATGTTTAATGGAAATGACTATGATACTAAGGATGGAACTACTATTCGCGATTATATTCATATAGATGACCTTACTCAAATTGTAGCAAATCTATATGATGAGGTAGATTCTTCTTGTGTTGTAAATGTTGCGAGAGGAGGCGACGGGAATAGTGTTCTTGATATTATGCATACTTTTGAAAGAGTGGCGGGCAAGAAACTTGAGTATGGTTTTAATCCAAGAAGAGAGGGAGATGTTGCTCAAATAACAATTTCAACGAAAAAACTACAAAGCCTTATTGATTATAAATATCAAAATGATATATATGATATTGCAAAATCTCAATTAGAATTTTACAATCACTTAAATAGTGAAATGGAAATCAACTTAGATTAATATTGCGAGGAAAAAATGAAGACAATTAATACAACCGATATTTGGACAGAACCATATAAAAATTATGATGATTGTACTTGCGGTGCTTTTATAGACGGCATAGAAAATGATTATTATGATAGTTATAAAGTGGTGTTAAATTGTAATTGTGTTATATCAGCCCCAAAAGGAATTGTGGTTGGGAACAAGCATAATGCAGTTATTTTTTATAAAAATGGCGAAGTGGCTCGATTATTGCTTTTAACAAATGAAACAAATGTAGAAAAAAGTATTAATAAAGCTTTAAATCAAGAAATTAATGGTGAAAAATTAAACACATTATTTCTTCAAAAAGGTGTAAAGAGAGAAAAGGTGGATTTAAAAGAAAAACCTACTTTTAATGAAAACAACAATAAAAAAGAAATGGATATTTGTTCTTGTGACAGAGAACCATTACTTAGAGCAATGCTAGGTGGAGGGTACACAGAAAGTGAAACCGTACTAGGAAATCACGAGTGTAATAATTATGAATTTATGCCACAAATAAAGATAAATTATTATTTAAAAACTGATAATGAGATATTTGATATTAAACATAAAGGTGTGTTTTTAAATAAAACAAAAACCCAGGCTATAATTTTACAAGCATCATCAAGTTTTTTGATTGAAGATGTTGAAAGTATGCTATAAGAAGAGGAAAATAATGGTACTAAGATTCGATAATGATAAAAATGCTATATTAAGTCCAAAAGATATGGTAGAGAAAGTTGATAATATGCCCGAAACGATTGTGGCGTTTTTTGATAGTAAAATACTTGATTATTTTTTAAAAGAATATAAATCTGAGCAAATTGCATCTACGAGTATAAAAAGACTTCCTGTCTATAAAATAAACATTAACGGAAAAGATGTTGCAGTATTTCTAACTGGTATTGGGGCCCCACTATGTGTGGCATTATGCGAAGAACTTTGTTATATGGGAATAAAAAATATTTTGATGTTTGGTGCTTGTGGAGTGCTTACCGATATTAAAGAGGCATCAATCATATTACCTACTTCAGCGGTTCGAGATGAAGGAACAAGCTTTCATTATGCAGAACCAAGTGATGAGATAAAACTCAATGAAAAGTATGTCAACAGACTTATACAGTTATGTAAAGATTCTAGTGTGGATTTTATAACTGGCAAAACTTGGTCAAACGACGCTTTCTATCGTGAAACTAAAGGAAAGATTATTGAGATGCAAAATAGAGGTTGTATATGTGTAGAAATGGAGTGTTCTGCAATGACTGCGTTTGCGAATTTTAGAGGCGTTAACTTTGCTCAGTTTTTCTATGCTGCGGACAGTCTTGCAAAAGAAGATTGGGATGTGAGAATATTGCAAGATAGTAAAATGAATGGGGAAGAACGCGCCCTTGCTCTTGCGTTAGACTGGGCAAGTAAACTGTTTTAAAAAATTTAAAACTTATAAAAATATTGAAATTGTATATAATTCAGTTGGTTTTATGAAGTAATAAAATCCTGATTCTATACAAAATTCTTATTAATTTATAGAAATTTTGCTAAAATTTGATATAAAAACTAAAATAATTATAAAATATGTTTTCAAAACAAGAAAATAAATGTATACTATTTGTAAGAAGTTGGTTTACGCCGATGGATTGATGAGAAAAATATATTTTAATAATTTTGTTTTATTGGACAAAATTTAATAATGAAATTACTTTGTTAGGAGGATAAAATGTTAAGATTGTTGGTTGACTCAGGCAGTAGCATTAAACTTGAAGAGGTTGAACATTATAACATTGAACTTGTACCGCTTAAAATTCTTATTGGAGAAACTGAATATCAAGATGGTATTAATTTACCTATGGATGAGTTTTATAAACAACTTATTGACAATAAGATATTTCCAAAAACAGCACTACCAGATCTCGGAGCACTTGAGGAAAGGGTAAATAAATTTACCGATGCTGGGGATGATGTTATTATTTTAACTATTTCTTCTGAAATTTCAGGAGCTTTTAATGCAATTAAATTGTTATTTGCTGACAATCCAAAAGTTAGACCTATCGATTCAAAAATAGCGGTCGGTGGAATGAGACTGATTGTTGATGAGATAAACAAGTATAGAGATTTATCTCTTGATGAAATTGAAGAAAAGGTAAATAAAATCATTCCTCGTATTAAAATTATGGCTATACCTGAAACTCTCGAATATCTTTTTAGGGGTGGAAGACTATCTAAAAAGGAATGGATTCTTGGAAGTATTTTAAAAATTAAACCTATAATAGGATTTATTGAAGGAAAGGTAAAAGTTCTTTCAAAGAAAATCGGACTTAAACTCGGTATGACTGCTATTGTAAATGCTTTAAAAGAGTGTGAGTGCGATGAAAATTATGAAATTATTGCATCATATACTTACAATAAGTCAAATGTAGACAAACTTGTTGAAATGACTGATGAGAAGTATAAAAAGCAAATTAGAGTTTATGACAATCTTGACCCTGCCATTGCTTGTCACTGGGGACCAAATGCTTTTGGTTACTGCTTTGTAGGAAATAAATAGTAGTGCATTATCGAGCATTATGGTACATTATATACTAATTTATAATTATATTTAAGATAATACGTTTTAAAAATAAAAACGCACGCTATGTGCGTTTTTTATTTAACCCAATTTGGCTTATTTAGGAACTCTTTGCCATTAAGGTAACTAAGGTTTCCTTCCAGTCCACAAAGTTTTAAATAAAAACTATGAAGTCTTTGTTTATTTTCTTTGAACCTTTTGTTATCTTCATTTTTTCCATATTTACCATCACCGATAATAGGGTGCCCTAGGTACGCAAGGGATGCTCTTATTTGATGAGTTTTTCCTGTGTGAAGAGTGCATTCAATTAGACTTGAGATGTATGAAGATTTAACAGTATTAAATGTAGTTGATATTTTTTCAGAGCCTGTCATTTTTTTGTTGTAAATCCTGACCTTGCTTTTATCGGCATCCTTAACAAGGAAAGCGTCAAAGTTATAGTTTTTGAAATCTGCCTTGCCCACTACCTCGGCATAATATTTTTTTATTAACTTTTTTTCTTTTATGGCTTTTTCTAAAGCCTGTTGACTTAATTTGTTTTTTGCAAAAATGATAAGCCCTGTTGTGTTGCGATCAAGCCTATGCACAGGAAGAGAATTAAGTCTTTTTGCAAGCCCATTTTCTCCTTCTACTTCTATTCCAAATGGCTTTGAAACTATTATTATGTTGTCATCTTCAAAAACTATATCAATAGGTTCTGTTTTATAAAATACACAAAGTTCATTGCCCGAAAATAAAAGTATATTTTCCTTTGTACGAATACCGTTTACTCTTATATCTTTTTTTCTTAATAAAGAATCAATCTGACCGGAGGTAAAGTTTATAGACAAAAGGTAGTCTTTTAAATAAATTTCTTCCGTTATCTCAACAATTAATTTTTCCATAGAAATATTTTATCATATTAAGAATAAAAAATCAAAAAAAATAAAGTATATTGTAATTTCATATCTTTTATTTGCATATTTTATAAAGGAGAGTGTTATGGCTAATTTTTTACATTTAGAAGGTGAAAACTTTACAATTATGGGTGCAACTCGGGTTGCATCAACAACACCGACACAAGCAGTAGTTGAGCAGGGAAATGTTGCTGTTTTAATTACAGGAAACAATATTGAGGTGAAGAAATTAAATCTTGAAAACGGAGAAGTTGTTTTGTCTGGCAAATTTTTAAATATAAAGTTTGGTGATCCATCTGCAAAAAAAGGTTCACTTGTTAAAAGAATTTTTAAATAAGACTTAAAGGAGGAGACTTGCTATACCCAACTACAAATCAACCATTGATGCTTTTGGCTCTTGCAATTTGTGGATTAGTTTCAGGTTTGATTTTTGACATATTTATTTTACTAAGCAATTTGCTAAAGAGTGAAAAATATATAAGTCATTTTTTTGATTTTGTTGGTGTTATTTTTTCTTTTTCTCTTCTTTTTATAGTTAATTTATTTTTGAATTTTGGTGAGTTTAGAGCATATATTCTTCCAATGTTTTTTGTTGGTTTTATCCTTCAAAAACTTATCTCAAAATTTTTGTGGACAAAAGTAATTAAAAAATGCTATAATGGGGTAAGAAAAACAAATGAGGTAAACATTGACAAAGGAGAAAAAAACTAATATATTGCTAGTGATAGGCTTGGTGGCTTTAATAATTATAGTCATCATAACTTCTGCAGTCTTGTATCATAAACAAAAGCAACTTGATGACCTAAACCATAAAAATGAACAAGTGAAGCCAGAGACACCACCAGCAGAAGATGAAGAAAATCAAATATTTTTAAAAAATTTTGAAATTTTTATTGACAATAAAATAGAAATTTGATATTATAAGAGTGCAATCTTCAAAAGATTGAAAAAATATTCCCCAATAGCTCAGTCGGTAGAGCGCTCGGCTGTTAACCGATAGGTCGTAGGTTCGAGTCCTACTTGGGGAGCCAAATGATACAGAATAAGAACTTTTGGTATTTTACCTACAAAAACTTAATTTGTATTAAACTAAAAAGACTAGAAATTGTTCTAGTCTTTTTATTTTATTAAGCAATTTAGTGATAATTTTATTATGTTATAAAAATTACCAATATAATGATGAAAAATATTATGCCTACTATCATTCCTATTAATTTGTCATAATAGGCATAGAGTTTTAGTTTTCTTTTTTCAGTATCATTTAATTTATTTGATTGATTTAAACTTGCAATTATTGAGTTTAAAAAACAGTTACGAGATTTTTCCAAAATAGATTTTGCTCTTTTTGCTTCTTTTTTATATTCTGCTACATCGGCAGAAAGATATTCATTGTTTGTTAATAAAAACGTAGTAAGCCCTTTTGGTGTTTTTCGAACTATTGTTCTAACTTGTTTAAGATTTGGGGTAATGACTTTTGCTAATTTTATAACTTCTTTATAGAAATCAAAAACTTCTTTATTGTCATTGCTAAAACTTTCTAAATTAGCAAGCATTGCGTTCATACAAGGATAATCTTCTTTAGAAAAGTTATATTTTTGTAATAATAATGAAATAAAACTAACTGAGGTTTCGGTGCTTATAGAGCCTTTATATTTTTTGAAAAAATTTGTTATAGATGAAGTTGAAAATGAATAAGTTGAAATAGTGCCATCTAATAGTTCATAGAACTCAAAATTTAAATGATATATCATCTTTGCTAACTCATTGTTTGGATTAATTTCTAGGACTTCCAATGCTTTATATTTCAGATTTGATAAGTCAGAATTTTTTAACATCATTAAAAGAACTTCGCATTGTTTTTCCTCTTTTTCAATTTGATTTTCTCCTATATTAATGTTTATTTGTTTTTCAATAATGTAAGTATTGGTTTCATTATCTTTTTTATTTAAAAATTTGCCATGACAATACTTACACTCTCCAGTTTCTTTTTCGTTATCAAATTCTATTTCTGCTCCACAATTTGGGCATTTGATTTGCATTAGTGCCATAATATCTCCTTTTTTCTAGCGTGTCACAATTATTATACTTCTTACACTTGTAAGAAGCCAAGTATTTTTCTTACAAATGTGAGAAAATATTTATGTATGACAAGTCTATTTAAAGACAATTTAAAAATGCTTAGACAAGAAAAGGGAATAGGGCAGGTCGAATTAGCAAAAAAATTAGGTGTCAGCAAAGGAATTATTAGTCTGTGGGAAAACGGATTAAGAGAGCCTAATATGTCATCTCTAATTCAACTTTCTAAATTTTTTAATGTAAGCATTGATTATCTTGTTGGATTAAGTGATTGAAGTTAAAGTTT
>CARXKP010000041.1:2560-9280 GCA_949096025.1 uncultured Eubacteriales bacterium | reverse complement strand
GTACTTAAATATTCTTGAAAATATTTGTCGAATTTTTGAAAATCCATATCTTCAACTTGAAATTTAAGATCCGTTTTAGTTGGTCGTGACTTGTAAACAATTAAATCATAATCTTCTCTTTCAATCGAATATCCATTTCTTTCATAAAATCTTTTTACAACACAACCTTCTTCACCCTTTGGATAATATTTTCCTTCTATTCCCCAAACTCTACGCTTTGCACACTCATTTTCAAAAATATGCATAAGATTAGAACCAATTTGTTCTTCTTTTAAATGCCTATATTCTTTTTGAACTCCAACAAAATATAACCAAGATTTTCCATCACTTATTTTATATCTTAAAAATCCTATAAGTCTATCATCATCAAATGCACTAATATAATTTTGTCCATCTTCATTAGAACTAAAAGTATATTTTATATTTAGTTTTTTATTCATAATTTCTCCTAAAAAAGATTATCTATAAAATCATTATAGTCAAATTTTTCAAGGTCGTCAACCCCTTCTCCTACACCTACAAAAGCAACAGGAAGGTGATAATCCTTTTCAATGGCTATCACTACACCACCTTTTGCAGTTCCATCAAGTTTTGTAAGTATAATTCCATCAAGATTAACAAATTCATTAAATGCATTTATTTGATTTAAAGCATTTTGTCCAGTAGTTGCATCAAGTACAATAAGATTATATCTGTTTGCTTCTGGATATTCTCTATTTATTACTTTATCTATTTTTTTTAGTTCTTCCATAAGATTAGTCTTTGTATGAAGTCTACCGGCAGTATCTACTAATAAAACATCTGTCCCTTTTGCTTTGGCACTTGATATTCCATCAAACACTACTGCAGCCGCATCAGCGCCTTCTGCGTGCTTAATTATTCTTGTTTTAGTTCGCTCTGCCCATTCATTTAATTGATTTGATGCTGCTGCTCTAAAAGTATCTCCAGCAACAAGAGTAACTTCTTTTTTTTCATTTTTAAAATATCTAGAAAGTTTACCTATAGTAGTAGTTTTTCCAACCCCATTAACCCCAACAATAGTTATAATAGCAGGATACTTAATGTCAAGTTCTTCTACACTTGAAAATTCTTCTTTTATAATTTCTTTAAGGTCTTTTCTTACATCTTCTGCGGTTCTTGATTTGTTTTTTCTAGCTACAATACGAAGATTATCAACGATATCCATACTTGTTCTAACACCAATATCACAAGAAATTAATATATCTGTAAGTTCATCAAAGAAGTCATCATCAATTTCTCCGTGACTTAATAAAGCATCGATTTTTCTTGCAATAGCTTCTCTAGTTTTCTTAAGTGCATTTCCTATCTTTTTAAAAAATCCCATATTTACGCCTCCTGCGCGTGTTTAATAGCATCTGAAAGTAATACAGAAACAATTTTTGATACACCTTTTTCTTCCATTGTAACACCAAATAAAGCATTAGCATATTCCATTGTAGGCTTCTTGTGAGTGATTAAAATAAATTGTGTGTCAGAAGATAATTTTTTAAGATATTTATCTACAATTTCAACATTAGAATCATCAAGGGCCGCTTCGACTTCGTCAAACAAGCAGAATGGTAAAGGTTTTATTCTTAAAATAGCAAAGATAACCGCCATTGCAGTCAATGATTTTTCTCCACCCGAAAGTAAAGTCATATTTTGAATCTTTTTACCTGGAGGTTGAGCAAAAATTTCAACCCCTGATTCAAGCGGATCATTTTCATCAGATAAAGCAAGTTTAGCTGTACCACCACCAAACAGTTCTCGAAAAGTAAGTTTAAAACTTTCATTTATTCTAGCAAGTTCATTGCTAAATTTTTCCACCATAATTCCAGAAAGATCCTTAATAATTTTATTAAGGTCATCCCCTGCTTTTTCAAGGTCTTCAGCTTGTCCATTAAGGTCATTATAGCGTTCTAATAGAACACTACAGTCTTCTATGGCATTGACATTAACATAGCCAAGTGCTGAAATATTTTTCTTAAGTTTAGAAATTTCGGGCATAGCCTCATCTATATTAAAATCTGGTCTTCTAAATTCAAGACAAGTAGTATATGAAAGAGAATATTCTTCATATATACGCTCTTGCATTTGCTCAAGTTCAGTATCTACCTTAGAAAGATTCATTTCTTCTTTAAATTTTTTATCTTTAATCATAGATATTTCACTCATTAAAGAACCTTTTAAATTGTCAAGTTCTTTAATCTTATCTGATAAAGTCGCCTTGTCATTTTCTGCTATTTGACGTTTTTTAATATGCTCTTCGAGTTCGGTTTTCTTCTCTGAAGTTGGAGCAGAAGCAAGTTTCTCTTTAATCATCTTTTCACAAGAGTCAATAAATTTTTCATTTTGTTCAATTTGCTCGATAATATTTTTTTCATTAATTCTTTGTCTACCAAGTTCATTATCAATTCTATAAAGATCTGTTTCTATTGAATTAATTCTCGTTTTAATCTCTGCAATTTCAACTTTAACAGCCAAAATATTATTGTTGATCTGGTCACGCTCCGTTCTAAGTGCTTCAAACTGTTCTTTCTTTTCTTTAATAAGTTCATCGGCAACATCTTTATTCCCAGAAAGTGCAGATTCTATTTTTTCTGAACGAGAAAGTTCGTCATTTATAAGTTTAATCTTATTTTGTACTGTTGTTGCTTCCATTTGAGCAACTTTTAAATTGTCTTCTGTCTCAGACAATGTAGATTGGAATTTATCCAATTTTTCCCTATAAGAAGCAATGATAACATCAAAATTATTCTTTTTAACAGTAAGTTGTTCAAAAGTACCTTTATTGTTGTTATGTTGTGCAATAAGTTTCTCTTCTTCTTGTTGCATTTGTTGTAATTTAACTTCAAGTTTAGTAATATCCACACCAAGATTTTCAATTTCACGTTCTCTTCCCATAAGGTTTGAAGATTCAGCCTTCTTACTTCCGCCAGTAAGCGAACCCTGTGGATTAACAATATCACCTTCTAATGTAACAATTCTAAACGAATATCGTGTAGATTTTGCAAGATTTACCGCTGTTTCCAAATTATTAACTACAACTGTTGCACCTAAAAGGTTGCTAACAATACTAAAAATATTTTTATCATAATCAACAAGTTCACTAGCAAGCCCAAAACATCCAGTCTTTCCATTTATTAAACTTTTATCAAAATCTCTTTTCTTCATTGAAGTTATAGGAAGAAATGTTGCTCTACCATAAGAGTTATCTTTTAAAAATTTAATTAAAGTTTTGGCTCCATCTTCGTCATAAGTAACGATATTTTGCAAACTTCCACCTAAAGCAACTTCAATAGCAGTTTCAAATTTTTCTGGAACTTTAATAAGTGATGCTACAACGCCAACAATCTTATTTTTAATTGCTGGATTTCTATCGCTTTCTTTCAAAAGTTTCTTTACTGTATAAGAATAGCCTTCGTATTCATTTTGAAGGTCAGTAAGAAGTTTTTTTCTATTTTCGTATACTTTAATTTGTGTAATTGTATTAGATTTTTCAGTTTCCAATTCTTTTATTTTGCGTTCTTCAAGATAATTTTGACTCGCAAGTGCATCAACTTTTTCTTTTAATGCTTCAAGTTCACTCTCTTTTTCTTCAAGTTCTTTTCTAGTATCAATATAATTTTTTTCACTTTCAGCACGTTTTGATTCAAATGATTTCAAATCTTCATTAAGATTACTTAAATTAGATCCTAACAATTCCTTTTCAGCCATAAGTCTTGATACAGAACTCTTAATATCACTAAGAGAACCTAGGGTTTCAATTACTTTCTGTTGACTTTGACCTGCTTCATCTTCACTTAAAGTTAAATCATTTGCAATTTTTAAATAACTTTCAGAAAGTTCATCAAATGAATTTTCTAATGATTCTAAATCTGCTTTTAATTTCGCTAGTTGCTCTTCTTTTTTCTGTCTTTCTTCTATTCCTATTTCTATAGCTTTTTCACAATTTGTTTTATCAAGGTTTAATCTATCATTCTCTTTTAAAGTAAAATTAACTCTTTCTCTAGCAAGTTTTGTTTCACTTTCTTGTTTTTCAAGGTTAACTGTAAGATCAAGAATTTTATCATTCAATGCAGATAAAACCTTATCAAAATTGGCCAGTTCAAACATACATTTATCATAATCTTCATTAGCCTTTTCAAGGTCGCCTTCTCTTTGCTCTAATTGCCTATTAATAGCATCTAGTTTAAGATTTATTGCTTCCTTTACATTATTTGCATTTTCATATTGATAAATATATGCATTTACTTCTAAATCCTTTAATGTTCCCTTGTACTCAAGGTATTTTTTTGCATTTTCTGCCTGTTTTTTTAAAGGTCCCATTTGCCTTTCAATTTCTGAAAGAATATCTTTGATACGAGTTAAATTGTCAGTAGTACGTTCAAGTTTACGCTCAGCTTCCCGCTTATCATTCTTATATTTTGAAATACCTGCGGCATCTTCAAACATTGCTCTTCTATTTTCAGGTTTAGAATCAACAAGCTCTGTAACTTTACCTTGACTTACAACTGAATAACCATTCTTACCTAAACCACTATTATAAAGTAGATTTGTAATATCCTTTAAATGGCAAGTGTTGCGATTTATTAAATATTCACTTTCTCCTGATCGATAAAGCTTTCTTGTAATCGCAAGTTCATCATAATCAAAATCAAAAAATCTTGTAGTATTGTCAAATGTAAGAGTTACTTCACAATAAGATAAACTCTTTCTTTTCTCTGTACCATTAAAAATAACATCTTGCATACTATCACCACGAAGAGTCTTTGCACTTTGTTCACCTAAAACCCATCTAATAGCATCAGATACATTACTTTTTCCACAGCCATTTGGTCCAACAATTGCAGTAAAATTGTCACCAAACTCAATTACAGTCCTTTCTGCAAAAGACTTAAAACCTACCATTTCAATCTTTTTAAAAATCATTTTTCTTTTTCCTTCTTGCTAAATGTTATTTTTTATAACTTAACTATCTCCATTAAACTTCTAATTTATTAAAAACAATCTACTAATTGCTTCTTTTGCAGCCATTTGCTCTGCATCTTGTTTACTTTTTCCAAATCCAGAAGATACTTTATCTTCATCCATATAAAAAATAGAAAAAAATCCGTCATTTTTGGCAACTGTATCATACCTCATCTTGCATTTAAAGTTTCCTTGAATAAGTTCTTGGAGTTTTGATTTATAGTTATCATCATTAATTGTTTGAAAATCATCTAACTCAAAATGTTTATAAATAAATTTCCTTGCTTTCTCTAATCCTCCATCTAGATAAATTGCTGCAATAATAGCCTCAATAACATCACCTTTTATAGATTTAGAAATTTCACCTTGATAACTTTTTCCTAATTGAACATTTTTAGATAAATTCAACTTATCAAAAATTTTTGATAAATAATTTTCTGAAACATAATGACTTCGCAAAACACTTAATTTACCTTCTTCTCCATCACATTTCAAAAATAAATACTCACCGACTAAAAAATCAAGTATGCTGTCACCTAAGAACTCAAGCCTTTCATAGTTTTGCTCGGATTTCGAACTATGAGTTAATGCGAGCATAAGTAGGCTATCATCTTTAAATTTATAATTTAAATTTTTCATATCCTTGCCTTTTATTATTCGTTAATCCTCATTAGAAATTTCCAAATTGAGATTTAAAAGAGCACTTTCAATTTTGTTTATAAGTTTCTTTTCATTCAAAACAACTGTTTGTTCTATAGAAGAACAGATATTATTTCGTTTGCAAGAACCGTGATTTTTCACTACTAATTTTTTGCAACCAAGTAATGGAGAACCTGCGTGTTTACTTAAGATATCAACTCTATTTTTAATATCTTTAAATGTCTTCTTCATAAAAAGATAACCAATCTTACTCCAAAAATGCGATTTAATACTATGCTTTAGTATTGACATAACTGCCATTACTGCACCTTCAGTACCTTTTAGAAGAGCATTTCCTGCAAAACCATCGGCAACCATAACATCAACTTCTCCTGTCATAAAATCTCCACCCTCTTTATTTCCAATGAAGTTTATAGGAGCATTTTTTAACAACGAATAAGTTTCTTTTGTTAATTCGTTTCCCTTTCCTTCCTCAGAGCCATTATTTAATAATGCAACTTTTGGATTATCACAATTATAAATAATTGAATAATATGCAGAACCCATTAAAGCAAAATGTAACAAATTTATTGGTTTACAATCTACATTAGCACCGCTATCAATAATAATTACATCTGACTCCTTTTTAGTAGGAAGAATCGGAGCAAGTGCTGGTCTTGATATTCCTTTTATTCGTCCTATTTTCATAATTGCACCTGCGAGAATAGCACCAGTACTTCCAGCAGAAACTAGTCCAATAACATCCTCTCTCTCTTTAAGTGCATCAAAAGCTTTTACAAGAGATGAATTTTTTTTCTGCCTAATTGCAAGAGTTGGATGATCTTCATTTTTTATAATTTCATCAGCATTAATAATTTCAATTCTACTCTCATATCCAACAATCATATTTCTCAACATTTCTTCATTGCCACATAATATTATCTCTAAATTTTTTATTTTATTGAGAGCAAGTTTAACCCCTTCGACAATCTCTTCTGGTGCATTATCTCCACCAAACGCATCAACAACAATTTTCATTTTTATCGTGTTTCCTTCTAAACAATGTAATATACAAGATATATAATAACAAATTTTTTTTTTTTTTTTTAT
>CARXKP010000041.1:0-2550 GCA_949096025.1 uncultured Eubacteriales bacterium | reverse complement strand
TAAAATTAACAATACAAGATATAGTATTATGTTTAATAATCAAAATACTGCATAAAGTGTTTTTGAATTCATACAAGAAAAAAGTCCTCGCTACTCTGAGGACTTAAATTAAATTATTTATTTTCTTCTTTTTGTTCAATAATGGTTTCACCTTTATATGTTCCACACTTTTTGCAAACTGTGTGTGGTTTTTTCATTTCGTGACATTTTGGGCATTCAACTAATGTAGGCATAACAGCAACTGAATTTGCTGAATGTCTAGTATTTCTTCTTGCCTTTGAAACCTTATGTTTTGGAACTGCCATTTTTTCCTCCTTCAAAAATCATCGTGCTGGTTTATTATATCAATAAATTGAATAATTGTCAAGCATTTTGATAAACAATATTTTTAATTTATTTATCCTCTACAAGAGCCTTTGTATCTCTAGCAATAAGTTTTTCTTCATCTGTTGGAATTCTAAATACTCTTATCTTAGAATTTACTGTACTAATCTCCTCTACTGTTCCCCTAGGAAGATGATTATTTTTATCTTTATCAATTTCAATTCCGCAATATTCCATTCCTTCTAGAGCCCCTTCTCTAAGGTCTTCTTGATTTTCTCCTATTCCACCAGTAAATACAATCGCATCTGCTCCACCAAGTACAGCAAGATAAGAACCAATATATTTTTTTACTCTATAAATAAGCATATCAAGAGCAAGTCTTGCTCGTTTATTTCCCTTAAGTATGGCATCATTAATTTCTCTCATATCACTTGATACACCGCTTACACCAAGAATGCCACATTCTTTATTAAGATAATTTAAAACTTCATTGCAAGTCATACCTTTTTTATCTGCTAGATAGTTATAAACGCCAGGTTCAAGGTCACCTGATCTAGTGCCCATAATTAATCCTTCAATCGGTGTTAATCCCATAGTAGTATCAACACTTTGACCATTCTTTACAGCAGTAATTGAAGAACCATTTCCAATATGAACTGTAATTACATTAACTTCTTCAGGCTTCTTCCCAAGAAGTTTTGCTACTTCACCTGTAACATATCTGTGACTTGTACCGTGGAAACCATACCTACGAATATGATATTTTTCATAATCTTCATATTTTATTCCATACATATATGCTTTTGCAGGCATCGTTGCGTGAAATGCTGTATCAAATACTGCAACTTGAGGTATATTAGGCATAACAGCCATACAACCTCTAATACCTGCCATATTTGCTTTAGCGTGTAATGGAGAAAGAGGCTCTAATAATGATAGATCTTCAATAACTTTTTCATTTAAAACTACACTCTTATCAAATATCCACCCACCTTGAACAACTCTATGTCCAACAGCAGAAATTTCATTAACAGAATTTATCACACCATCCTCTTTATTCATAAGAACTTCAAAAACTTTTTGAATTGCTATAGTGTGGTCAGGCATTGAGGTCATAACTTCTTTTTTATCACCTTTCGTTTTATATCCTATAAAAGATCCTTCCAATCCTATTTTTTCACAATTACCTTTTGCAATAACTTTTTCATCTTCCATATCAAATAATTGAAATTTTAAAGATGAACTGCCTGCATTAATAACTAAAACTTTCATTATTTTTCCTCCTTATTAGTTTGCAGTACTGTAACTGCTGTCATAGTTATAATATCTTGTACGGTACAACCTCTAGATAAATCATTAATTGGCTTTTTTAATCCCTGCAATGTAGGACCAATAGCATTAACTCCACCCATATATTGCATTGCCTTATAACAAATATTTCCGCTATTAAGGTCTGGGAATATTAAAATATTTGCATCTCCATTTAATGGACTATCTGGACATTTTTGCTCTTGGACTCTCTTTACCATTGCCGCATCAAACTGTATTTCGCCATCACAAACTATACCAGTCTTTTTAAATTTGTTATAAGCATTTTTAATGCTTTGCAATTTTTCGTCATCCGCTGAACCTTTTGTTGAATACGATAAAAACGCTACTTTTGGGTCATTAAATCCTAATGATTTATAAGTTTCAACACTCTGATAAGCAATTTGATATAACTCATCTTCATTTGGATTCTTTATAACTCCACAATCGGCTAATATCAAGCATTTATCACCTAAAAAGTTATTTTTGCCATACATTATAAAACACGATGAAACAACTCCGCCTTTCTTTTTTGCCTTTACAATTTGAAGAGCAGGTCTTACTGTATTTGCTGTTGATGCCTCAGCACCAGCAACCATACCATCTGCATATCCACATTCTACAAGTAATGTGCCAAAATAATATGGATCTTTAGCAAGTTCATCAGCCTCTTCATAAGATAGCCCTTTTTCTTTTCGTTTTGAATGTAAACACTTAACAAGTTCATCTCTTGATGCAAAAGTAATAGGATTTATAATTTCAAATTGTGCTAAACTTTTATCTCTTAAAACAAGTGCACTTTCATCACCAACAAGAATTGGCTTTGCAATTCCTTTTTTTCTTATATACTTTACTGCTTCTAAAGTTCTATCACTAAAACCTGCTTCTGGAAAAACAATACTTTTTTGCAACATTTTT
>CARXKP010000040.1 GCA_949096025.1 uncultured Eubacteriales bacterium | reverse complement strand
ATGTTGCTGTTACACTGCTACTTCCGCCACTTCCACCATATTTATTTAATGTTATACTAGAATTATTTGCTTCCCATACTGCATAAAGATTTATGGTATCATTATTAGTAGAAGTTAAATTTTTAATTGCTTGACCATTAGAATAAGTTGGCGTTGTGGCATTTGCATTTGTTGCCCATCCTTTAAAAGTATATCCTGTTCGAGAAAAAGTATTTGATTTTAAATACCCTGTTGAATCATAGGTGAATGTGCTATTAGTCATACTCCCAGTTGCTGATTCACTATTTTTATTATAGCTTACATTATATGTATTTGCTGGACAGTAAGCATAAAAGTATGGAGATATATCATACATAATTGCACTTGAATATTGATATGTTGAAAATACACCTCCATTTCCATCTTGCCAATGCTGAAAATGATAGCCTGTTTTTGGATACACTGCAGGTAATGAAATTGATTGACCATATCTACCGTTTTGTGCAGTCAAATAAACCGAATTACTTCCATACTTATAATAAATATATGCAGTGAATTGTTTTGGCCATACATAATAATCAACACTAAAATTTCTATTTCCATTTGAACTAGATCTATATTGAGCAGACTTATTGCTATCGTAATTAGCATCAGAAGAACTATCAAAATTAGTAATAGTCTTTATAAAATCCCCCGCATCAAAAACATCCGCCTCTACCACATAGTAACTTGATCTAAATCCCTCTATAAAACAATTAATGGCATTTTTTTTCAAACTAGATGCAGAACCAGATGTTGAATGAGAATTTGAAGTTGAGGAACTATTAATATAAGCGTGTCCCCAATCAAAATCAGGGTTAGGTCCATCTGTCCCCTGTTTAACACTATAACTCCCATTTCCGCCATATAATGTATAAGTTACTCCACCCAAAGATTTAGTATATGTATTTGCTGTAGCTTGTTGCCAAGTCAGCCCATATTGACCAAATAAATAAACTGTCGTATTTAAAGTTTTAGCATCTGAGGTAAATGAAGGAGTGGAAAAAAGAAAAAACAATCCCATTGTAATAAATCCAATACATATTAAAGGAAACATTAATAACTTTGTTCTTCTTAACATATCCGCTTCCTCCTATTTTGTATATAATATTATCTTATGTCAAAAATAAATTAATAAAATAAATAAAAAATATATCTCTATTTTACCCCCCCCCGACACTTTTTGTCAAGAGGGTTTTAAAAGGTTTTTGTTTTATAATATAATATATAATAATTTTAGTTTATATTATATTAAAAATTGGTACTTTTTGACAATTTTCGACAATTATGCTTTAAATAAAAAACCTAACAAATTGTTAGGCTTTTTTAAATTGGTCAATGTATTGGCATATTGTTTGCACTGTTTTTTCAAGGTCAATGTTTTCAATCACAAGATCGTAACCATTTTTATAAGAGCGTTCTAGTTCTCCCCTAGAAAGTCTTTTTTCAATATCTTCAATCTTATCACCTCTTAGGATTAATCTTTGTCTTAGCACATCATTTGGTGCATCAAGAAAAATTGAAATAAAATCGCTTTTACCTTTAAAATACTGTTTAAGGTTTACTACGCCTTTAACATCAATGTCACGAATATAATAATTTTCTTGATCTGATGCCGCTTTTTCTAGTTGAGAGAGAATTGTTCCATAATAGTGACCGTGAACAAGTTCATATTCAAAGAATTTTCCCTCTTCAACTCCCCTTTTAAATTCTTCTTCAGTCATATAAACATAGGTATTAAATTGACTATCACTCTCTCTTGGTTCTCTCGTCGTTCCTGACGAACTTTCAAGAACTTTTATATTATTTCTTCTTTTGATAAGCTCATTCATAACGGTATTTTTTCCACTCGATGAAACTCCACTAAATGCAATAAACATAATTTCTCCTTAATTTACTAATTAATACATTTTGTAACGTAAGGATATTTTAACAATTTTTGTTAATTTTGTCTATTAAAATTGGTTAATTATTAAATTACATCTCAAAATAAGAAATTATACCTGCCAAAATACTATAGCAAAATTTTTCACAGTAATCATCATTAACAAGCAATTTTTCTTCTTCTGGATTTGAAAGAAATCCGCATTCAATTAAAATAGCCGGCATCTGAGCAGTATTTATTACAAAATAATCACCTACAGACACATAATTTCTTGCACTACTAAAGGATTTGCATATATTTGTTTGCACACTTTTTGCAAGGTTAAATCCACCATCACTACCCTTTGCATAAAAGACCTGTGCACCTTTGCAAGAAGAAAGAGGAAAAGAATTCATATGAATACTCACCATAACCTCTGCCCCACTTTCATTGATTATTTTTTTTCGCCTTTCCATTTCGCTTTTCTTTTTATTAGAAGCATTTTCGTCATAAAGCCCTTTCATATCTTTTCGAGTAAGCACCGTTTTCATTCCAAATTGCTCACAAAGTCCAGCAAGTTTTTTAGCATAAGCAAGATTCAACTCGCTTTCACTAATTCCACTTGCAACTCCAGTAGTTCCTCCATCTCTACCACCGTGACCTGCATCTATAACAATAACGTGTGATGATTTAGGAGTAGTGTTAGTCTTTATTGGGAAATAAGCTCCACAAAATACCCCTATTGCAATAATACACAATATAACTGCAAAAATTGTCCTTTTCTTTATCATTAAAAATTTTAGTTTCATAATAGTATTTTATTTGACAATTTTCACAATTATCACAAAAATTTGACAGTCAACCTTGAAAATATAAATTTTCGTATGCTATTCTCTTTTATGCCCTATTATAAAAAAAGGAGAATAGAAATGTTAAAAAACGAACAATTGAGTTCGCTTTTTTCAGTTACGGACAACGAAACTGATTATGATGAAGAAAAGCGAAAAAAGAAACAAAAACTTGTGAGAAACGAATTTGAAAAATGTGGTAAATACGGAATGCCACTAATCAAAAAACAAGAAATAGATTTAGATAAAATCGAACTTCTAAGTTACCTCAAAATAAAACCTGACGATGAAGAAAATAAGAGCAAAACAATACACT
This sequence comes from uncultured Eubacteriales bacterium, assembly GCA_949096025.1. Taxonomy (GTDB): domain Bacteria; phylum Bacillota; class Clostridia; order Christensenellales; family UBA1242; genus Caccovivens. The sequence goes on along the minus strand of CARXKP010000040.1, from coordinate 6,277 downwards.
TCTTCTCTTACGATTGGAATTTTGCAAACGCTTATGAAAAACCAGAGCAAACACTTGAAAAACTCGGCCAGTATTACGCTCTGCTCACCCCTGAATTTAGCACATATAAAGATATGCCACTTGCAAGACAAATTGACAGTGTTTTTAGAAACCGTTGGTGTGGTGCATTTTGGCAAAAGCAAGGAATGCTTGTTATTCCAACAATCTCTTGGGGCTCATATGGCTGTTTTGATTTCTTTTGTGATGGTGTTGAAGAAGGCTCGGTTGTTGCAGTATCCACATATACAAGAGAAGATAACAAAAAAGGTTTCATGGAGGGCTATGAAATCATGATGGAAAAAATCAAACCTAGTGCAATTATTTGCTATGGCACACCTTTTGAAGAAATGAAAGGAAACATTAAGTCGATTGACCCATACAACAGCGAAGAACTTATCAAAAAAATTGGGCTTGAGGAGTTTTCAAGAAAATATTTTGCTGGTGAACTATATCCAGAAATATAGAGGTGAAACATGGAAGATTTAAAATTGACAATCAATTTGCTACCAAAGGGAGCATGGAATAATGATTTTAGTAAAACTTTATCAAAAAAAGATTGGGAAAAACTCCGTCAATTTGCACTAAAAAGAGCAAATGGAACGTGTGAAATTTGTGGATTTGAAACCAACGACCTCGATGTTCATGAAGAATGGAACTTTGATGTTAAAAAGAAAACACAAACCTTAAAATACATCAAAGCAATTTGTTCTCGTTGTCATGGAGTAAAGCACTTTAAAAACTCAGTCAGACTTGGCTTTGGAGAAGAAGCGGAAAGGCATTTTTTGAAAGTAAACAATGCTTCCGAAATGCAATTCGCAACTCATCTTAACAAGGCTTTAATTGAATATGAAGAAAAAAACAAAGTTTTTCGTTGGAAGATAATTGCCGATTTAGAAGAATTCGGCGGGAGCGGAATTGAATTAAAACAAAACAATATTCCCCTAATAAAAAATCCATACGAAAATGTGGATTGGAGTAAACTTTCGTATAATGATACAAAAAATATGTTTGAAATAAAAAGAAATGACAATATAATCGGTTCACCCAAAATTGTATATATCGAAGTTGATAATTATCAAGGAATTATACAGGTTAAGTCTTTATTCGCGGATAAAATTGAGTGGTATTTAGATGAAATAAAAGTAAAGACAAAATATCACACTGCTGGACTATTCATAACTAAACTCAACATAAAGGATTTGAATGGAAACCAATTAAAATTTAAATTAATTGGCACTGGTGGAGAAACTATTTCAAAAGTGTTTGAAATTTTGCCACAGGAGGTGTTATAATGGGAATGTGTAAGCCAAGTGGTGGAAAATTTGATGTTTATGGACCATACAGAAGCAATATACCAGACATTTGGAGTAAAAAGCCAAATATTAGAGTGGATTACTATGATGAAAAAACTGGCAAACTTCTGCAACAACGATGGTATGGTCCAGACGGTTGGACAATTTGGGACAGAGATTGGGATCATGGCAATTCTAACAACAATCATATATTCCCACATGACCATTATTGGGACTTTACAAAGCCACCCGGCAAACAAAGAATAGAATATAAAGATCCAAATAATGAAAATAATTTTGTAAACAATGACTATTGTTAAAAGGAGAAAAATGAATAAAAATCCATTTGAAAAGAATATTAATAAAATTTGTTCTATTTGTGGCAAAAACTACATGGCTGACATCAGCGGAAATGGCAAATGTAAAAATTGTGGTTGGTATAATAATATATTGGGAGAAGAAAATCCAAATTTTGTAATATTCCCCAATCTAGTATCTTTAAACAAAGCAAAAAAACTTTTTCGTGAGAGGAAATCTTTAACCCCCGATTTAAAAGATTTCCTTGATGCGTTTGAGTTTTATGGCGAAACAGGATTCGAATATAATAAAATAGAATACGACTTGCGTAGGTTTGGTGAAGAAGGAATAGAGATGAGCTGGGGACCAGAGCCAAACGGCATAATTTATTTCAAAGACAAAGACGACTTTATCCAAAACGCTAAAATAGACAACGAATTTGTTAAAGATATTTGGAACAAAGTAGAAGATATAAGATATTTATAAAGTCAAAAAAAATATTGAATGGAGCTGGTGAACATGAGTGACCTCACAATCATTATTGGAACTGGGCAAATCCAGAACATCCTGATAGTACAATAATTATATTTATACAAACTTAATTCTTATTAAAAAGCATATCATCTGATATGCTTTTTGTTTTATAAAGGTAAATCCTTTTTCTTAAATTTGATTGCCCCTGCCACATAGCCTATAATACCTATAACAAGTAATATTGCAAGTTTCCAGATAAAACTTAATGAACCACTTATTATTCCAGTGCAATCAAATAGAGAAATTATTGTTACATAGTTAAAGTAATTAAGTGCATCAAGTCTTACAACTGATGGTATAACTTTTGAGCCAAACAAACCAAGCATTGTTGCAACTAAGAAGAACATACTAAGACCGCCACCAATAGACATAGACTTTTTGCTTCTATCAAACCAGCAAGATGCCATAAAGCAAATTCCACTCATTGCAAAAAGTGAAATAAATGCACCAAGGTTTAATAGTACTAGTTTGCCATAGGTAAGTTCTACTTCAGTTTTTAAGCAGGCAAAGCAAATTACACTTGTAAGCGTTGTACAGCAGAACATAGTAAATAAGGAAATAATTAAATACATTGCTTGAGTAAATACAACCTGTTTTCTTTTTGTTGAAGTAGAGAGAACATAAGCCATTGAGCCACTATCAACCTGCCCTGCAATTAAGTTATTTGATGCCATAATCATAAAGATTATTGGAAGTAATAGCCCTGCCATTTTAAAGAAGATAGAACCTACAATTAAACTATATAAGTCCATTTGACCGAGTTCTTGCAAGCCACTTGCAACTGTTTCAGGCAGAGTTTGAAGTAAACTGCTAGACAAATCTCCTGTAAGGTTTTTATCCATTTCTTGAACTGCTAGATTATATTCTTCTAAACTAGTAAAACTACTAGCATCAATCAAACTTAATTCATACTCAAATCTTGTTAGGTATGTAAGTATTGTTGTGGTAGCTGAATGTTTTAATGATGGATAGTCATAATTAAAACTAGCATATTTTTCTTTAGAAATACCATAACTAGACAATGCCTCAAGCATAACATTGACATTTTCTTCCAAAGTCATATTATGTGCAAGAAATATTGGCGCTGAATTTTCCGCTCTTTTATTGATATATTCTCGTCTTACTTCTGAATTTAGATAATCTGGATTAGATATATTTGTGATCAAACTTAAAACATCATAATCTTCTGGAATACTCTCATTATGGGATGTATAATATTCATCAAACATATTTGATGGATTTATAGAAGATAAAACTGTAGCGAGCATCTCTTTGTAAACACTTGATTCTGTAGTAATTGTTTCATCAAGAGCCTGCGCTTTTTCAAATACATAATCACTTAATTGTGAAATTGCTAGTGCATAAGCAACAGTTGCAGTAGGTTCTTGCTTTTGCCAAGCAATGTAAGCAATCTGATACTCCTCTTCTGTTAGACCATCTTTCTTGGGCTGACTATTTTTCCATTGTGAAAATGCATTTAAATATGATTGTTGTAGTAAATTTTCAGTTTCTGGCAATTCTTGAGTAGGATTATTAAACCAATCTGCATTTTGAAATTTAAAACTTGAAATTCCATTTATATTATCACTAAAATAATTATCAAACTGTCCAAGTCCGTCAACAGTAACTTTATAATTTGTTATTGCTCTGTTTTCAATAGCGGCATCTATTTCACCAACTATAATAGTATCTTCGAGTGAGTTTTTCATCAAACTTATATTTCCACTTCCGCTTATAACCATAACACAGGCAAGCATAAAGCATACTGCAAATGTGATAATCCCCCACATTAAACCGTTTGCTTTGCAAAACTGCTTAAAAAGTGCTTTACTAAACATTATCCACCTCCTTAGTTTGATTATTTAAAACAGTTTTAAAGTATTTTTCTAGTGAATATTTAACTTCAGATATAAATTTTACTTTAAAATTTTTTAAACTTTTAAACAAATCATTTATTTGATTATTATCGATATTGATTGTTACTTGATTATATTGTTGTTGAACTCTAATGATATTAAAGTCCATTTTCTTAAACTTTTCAAAATCTTCAGTATTATTAAATTCAATCTTGAAATCTCGGCTAGAGCGATTTCTTATATCATTCATATCCACAACATCAACTAAATGTCCATCATTAATAAGAGCAACCCTGTCACAGGTTTTTTCCATTTCCTCGAATAAATGACTGCTCATAAAAATAGTTTTCCCCTTCTTATGTTCTTCTTTTATAATATCCAAAAAGGCAACACGCATAAGAGGGTCAAGTCCTGTTGTAGGTTCATCAAGAATAAGAATATCTGCATTATTCATAAGTGCTGCAACTAAGGCAGTCTTTTGTTTCATTCCCTTACTCATCCTTTTTAAATTTGCCTTAGGGTCAAGTTGTAGTTTTTCAATCAGCTTGTTTGCGTAACTCATATCTTTTAAATTTAAAAATTCCGCTTGACTCTTTAAAAATGCTGTTCCAGTAGGCAAGTCTGGGAACGCTATCTCGCCAGGAACATAACCTATATGCTTTGCAATTTCGCTTGCATTTTGCCAAGACTCTAGTCCACAAACACTAACTTCTCCGCTAGTCGGTTTAATATAGCCCATTATATTTCTAATTGTTGTTGTTTTTCCACTTCCATTTGTTCCAACAAAACCTACCATTTCACCTTTTTTTATTTTAAGATTGATATCAAAAATTCCTAAACCATTTCCATAATCTTTGGTAAGGTTTTTGATTACAATAACATCTTCGCTATTTTTATCTATCATAACAGCCCTCCAAAGTCTTTATCCTCTTTATAGAATTTCATAAAATAGTCCTCCAAGGTTTCCTTTTTATTGTTAAAGGAAGAGATTTCAAAGTTAGATAAAAATTCAATTACTTCATTTATATTTTCATCTTCAGTCATTATAAAAGCAAAATTATTATTTACATCAATATCAATAAACTTTAAAAATTTACAATCTTTACCTTGCTTATAGAATTTATCAAAATCTGACTTTGTTGAAAATTTTATTTCATAATATTTCGTCGTTGCGTGCTTTAAATCGTTTGCGATAAACTGAGAAATTATCTTTCCGTCTTTAATTATTGCAATTCGATCACAAGTAGCATCTACTTCACTAAATATATGACTGGAAAGTAATACTGTTTTGCCTCTTTCTTTTTCTTCCTTTATAAAATTTATAAAAACCTCTTGCATAACTGGGTCAAGACCACTTGTTGGTTCATCCAAAATTAAAACTTCCGGGTCGCTCATAAAAGCAACAACAACTGCAAGTTTTCTTTTAACGCCTAAACTCATTCGTTTAGTTTCACACTTTAATGATGCGTCATCTAGGCAAAAAAGTTTCAACATTTTTTCAAGCATTTCATCATTATGTATTCCCTGTAAATCCTGCATCATTTTTATAAATTCGTAACCCGTTACTCCAACAGGTAATGCAATTTCCCCAGGAACATAACCAACTCTATTTAAAATTTGATAATACTTATCAAAAGTATTTTTATCAAATACTGTGGTTTGGCCACTATCAGGTTTCGAAAACCCCATAATATGTCTTATTGTAGTGGACTTGCCAGCACCATTTGGACCTAAAAAACCAAAAACTTCCCCCTTATTCACCTCAAAGGAAACATCAAATACACCTCTTCCAAAACCATAATCCTTTGTGAGATGTTCAACATTAATAATGCTCATAATCTCGCCTCCTTATCTATACAACCGTCAAAACAATTGACATATGTATAATTTTATGCTATAATAATTAAAAAATCAAGCAGACGACTGATATAGTTTGCTGAGATTGTCTAAAAAATTGACAAAATTAGAAAACTGTCAAAATAAAGGTGGCTTATGGAAATAACAATTTTAGATAGTCAATTATTTTCAAGAACAGATAGACTAATAATGACAGCATTTATAAAGTTATTAGAAAAACATCCTATCAGTAAAATTAGTGTTACTGATATATGTGAAGAGGCAATGATAAAACGTGCTACTTTTTATAACCATTTTGAAAGTAAAGAACAACTATTAATTATTCTTATGGACAGTTTAAAAGAGCAACTATTTCAATCAATTATAGATAATAGTGATAAATATTCAATTAATGATTTATTT
>CARXKP010000039.1 GCA_949096025.1 uncultured Eubacteriales bacterium | reverse complement strand
TAAAGTAACGAAACAGGTTTCTGTTTCTTGAAAATTAATGTTGTTATCTTTTATATTGCTTTTTATACAATTTGAAAATGAAACTAAATCATTTTTTGTATTTTTTAATTGTTCATTATATTTTTTTAGATTTCCAGTTAATGTTTGTAATGTATTCAGTTGATTTTTATTTAATTTCAAATTTTCATTGTAGTTTGATTTTAAGAAAGAACTCATTGTAATTACCTGTTGACGAAGTTCTTCTTCTCTTGACAAATTTTCATAGGTTAAATACTTATGATATTTTAATTCGTCGGACGAAGACATTTTATAATAAGCAGGGTTACTGATGTCTGATACTTCTCTTACATAAGATGAAAATACAGTTTGTTCAGTGCTTTCAATCTCATTTTTTAAATTGGTTATTGCTTTAGAAGTTTTATTGTTGCAGCCTATCATAGTTACCGCAACCAAAACAATTAGAATAGATAAAAGAACTTTTTTCATAATTTCTCCATTTATTTTAATTTGTGCTTTCAAAATAAAATTATTCATTATATGTTTATATTAAATAAAAAGGGAAATAAATTATGTAGGAGTAATTTTATGGACGATAAAAAAAGAAATGAGGCTTATAATAAGTATGTTAAAGCAAAAATTCCTAAAACTAGACCTTGGCCAAGTTTGTTTTATTCATTTTTGGTGGGAGGAATAATATGTTGTTTAGGGCAAGGAATTAACGATTTGATTTTACTTGCATTTCCAAATCTAGCAGAACAGACTGCGTGGGGATATACTTTAATAGTTCTAATTTTTATTGCATCTTTTCTTACTGGAATTGGTGTTTATGATAAAATAGGTAAGTTTGCAGGGGGAGGTTCTATAGTTCCGATAACTGGTTTTTCTAACTCTATAACTTCTCCGGCATTAGAGTTTAAACACGAAGGTGTAATATATGGAATTTGTGTAAAGATGTTTACGATTGCAGGTCCTGTTATTGTAGTTGGAATTGTATCAAGTATTGTAGTTGGACTAATATATCTATTTATATAAAAAACGAATATTAATATTCGTTTTTTTAAATTCTTAGTATTTTTTTTAACTGTGTTGTCAAAAATCAGTCTATATTCTTTGTAGGAGATAATTATGTCTAAAAGTCAAACTATAGTTTTTAAAAATAAACCAGTGATAATAGGAAGTTATTCTATCGTAGGGCCAAAAGAAGGAAAAGGGAATTTTGGTCCATACTTTAATTATGTAATGAAGGATGACAGATTTGGTGAGAATTCGTATGAAAAGGCAGAGAAAAAAATGCTTGAAAGTGCTATTGTGGGTGCTATAGAAGATGCAAAAATAAAACCTAAAGATGTTCAGTTGCTTTTATCTGGCGATCTTTTAAATCAAATTATTTCTTCCTCATATGCAGCAAGAAATTTTGATGTGTCTTTTTTGGGCTTATTTGGTGCTTGTTCAACTATGGCTGAAAGTTTAGCGGTAGGCGCTTCTTTTATCGATTCTAAACACTTTCAAAAGGTTGTTTGTACTACTAGTTCCCATTTTTCTACTGCGGAAAGACAGTTTAGATTTCCGCTTGAACTTGGAAATCAGCGTCCACCAGCATCGCAGTGGACAGTAACAGGTGCTGGTGCGACAGTATTGTCATCTACTGGAAAGGGGCCTAAAATAACAATGGCTACATTTGGGAAAGTAATTGACTATGGTGTTAATGATGTAAATGATATGGGGGCTGCGATGGCGCCATCAGCAATGGATACTATGCTCGCGCATTTCAAGGATACCAATACAACTCCAGATGATTATGATTTAATAGTAACAGGGGATTTAGGGAAGTTAGGTAGTGAAATTTTAATTGATTTAATGGAATATAATGGAATTAAACTAGGTCTTAATTATAATGATTGCGGACAAATGTATTTTACTAGAAATCAAAATACATTGTCAGGAGGAAGCGGTTGTGGTTGTAGTGCTACTGTCTTTAATTCTTTTATAATAAGCAAACTAAGAAAAGGTGAATTAAAAAAAGTTTTATTTATGCCTACAGGAGCTTTAATGTCTACTACGGCAGCTCAACAGGGTGAAACAATACCAGGAGTTTGTCACGCTGTTGTTATAGAAAGTGATGTTCAAAATGAAATAAAAAAAGAAAAGACTTTAAGAATCAATGTCAAAAATAAAAAAACAACAAAAGCATTTTCATCTAATATAACTTATTCATCCGAAGATTTAAATAAGATTAAGGAAGAAAACTTAAACTCAAATATTAATTTAGAAGACAATGTGGAAAAGCCTAATGATAAAAGTGGGGAGGAAGAGTAAATGTATTATTTATGGGTATTTCTAATAGGTGGTTTAATATGTATGCTAGGACAAGTATTAATCATATATACTAATATAACTTCGGCAAGAATACTTGTAACATTTGTGCTTTTTGGAGTAATTCTTGAAGCGTTTGGTATATTTGATCCTATTTCTGCATTTGCTAGAGCAGGTATAAATGTTCCTATTGTTGGTTTTGGTGCTTCGCTTGCAAAAGGTGCAATCGGTGCGGTAAAAGCAAAGGGACTCGTGGGTGCGTTTACTGGAGGATTGGAGGCTACTGCTGGAGGAATTGCTGCAGCAGTGTTATTTGCTTTTATCTTTGCTCTGATTTTTAGTTCAAAAACCAAAAAGTAAAAAAAATACTATATAAAGTATTTTGTATTACACACATAATACTTTATGTAGTTTTGTAAAGTTTTATCTATTTTTTGCATATAAGTATTGTGTGCAAAAATCCAATGTAAAATATAAAAGAATTAAATGCTCAGTCAAAAGAAAATTTTGGGTGATTCTTTTTGTTATTCTTTTTATTGTAGTTTTATTTGTAGTATATTATTATAAAGTAATTTGTCCAGTTATAGTTAAGTTAAGCGAGGAAAAGGTACGCTCTATTTCTACATCTACTATTAGTGAAGTAGTAGGAAAAACATTGGTAGAAGAAAATATTAAGTATAGTGATATTGTTAAGATAAATTATTCGTCTTCTGGTGAAATTGATTTAATTGAAGTTGATATTGTTGAAACTAATTTACTTATTCGGAAAATTACAAAAGGTGTACAAGATGAATTTAATGTTTTAAATAGGCAAAATGTTGAAATTGCTTTTGGGACATTTACAGGTATTCCTTTTTTATATGATATCGGTCCTAAAATTGAAGTACAACTTATTCCCATTGGAACTGTTAATACTAAAATAAATTCTCAATTTAAATCTGCTGGAATAAATCAGACATTTCATCAAATAAACTTTTTGGTTACTGCAAGCATAGGTATGGTATTGCCTGCTAAAACAGAAAACTTTATCACTGAACTAGAAGTTCTGTTATGCGAAAGTGTAATAGTTGGGAAGGTTCCAGAGGTATATTTGCAAGGTAATTTAATCTAAAATTTGTCTATTTTGTCATATTTTTAGGTATTTCAGTTATCTTTAAATAATAAAAGAGGAAATTTTTGTTTTTTGTAGTATATTAATTAATAGAGGAATATTTAATTGCAAAACAAAGGTTATCCATCAGATTGGTTGTATGAATTAAAACAAAAAAATAATATAGTTTCAATTATTGGTAAATATATTCATCTTGAAAAGAAGGGGACAAAGTACTGGGCTTGTTGTCCATTTCATCACGAAAAAAACTCTTCTTTTACAGTCAGCGAAGATGAAGGTTTCTTTTATTGCTTTGGATGTAAAGAAAGTGGCGATGTTATAACTTTTGTGCAAAAATATGAATCGTGCGATTTTAGCGAAGCGGTTGCTATGCTTGCTAAAAATGCTAATATGGAAGTTCCGCAATTCCATAGCGATGATGTTGAAATTGCAGAAAAAAAGAAAACTAAAGAAAGAGTTTTACAACTCTTGGAAGATACATATAAGCATTATCATCAAAATATTTATTTACCAGAAGCAAAATCGGCTCAAGAATATATTAAGTTGCGTGGATTTACTAGACGCGAACTTGAAGATTTTAAGATGGGCTATTCTCTTAATTGGACAGAACTCATTGAGTATCTTAGACGGCTTGGTTACACATATAAAGAAATGCTTGATGCAGGAGTTATTCAAAAAAAGACTGATAGTAGTTTGGAAAATAATACTGAAAATAGTAAGCAAAAAAATATTGAGAGTTATTATGATGTTATGGCTGGAAGACTAGTATTTCCAATATTTAATGCTTTTAATGAATGTGTGGGTTTTAGTGCGAGGGTTCTTGGTCAATCTGATTATGCTAAATATAAAAACACCGCAGAAACTATTGTATTTCAAAAAGGCAGGGTGGTGTATGGAATAAACCTTGTTAAAGCATTAAAACAACAAAATGGCATAGATAAAGTTATAATTGTTGAAGGTCAAATTGATGTAATTGCTATGCATAAAGCGGGCTTTAAATCAACGGTTGCTTGTATGGGTACTGCTCTTACAAGAGAAAATGCAAAGGAACTTAAAAAACTTTCACATAATATTGTTTTATGTTTTGATGGTGATGAGGCGGGAATAAAGGCGACAATAAGAAGTATTGATATTCTTAAAGAAGAAGGCTTTAATGTGTCTATAGTATCGTTGCCGGACAAGCACGATCCTGATGAAATTCTGAAATCTCAGGGTGCTGAAGCCTTGAAAAAGCTTATAAATCAAGCACTTCCTATTACTGATTACTTAATTTCAAATTGCTTAAGAGGCGTAGATTTATCTAAGCCAGATGAAAAGGCAAAATTTACTCGAGAAGCGGTTGAGATTATTTCAAAACTTGACTCAAATAGTGAGGAGGAAGTTTATCTGGAAAAGTTAAATGATATTACCTCAATACCTATAGATATTTTAAGACGAGATCTAGAAAAATTTAAAAAGGGTTCTTTTAATAAAAAACAAGAAAAAGAACCTGAAAGTGTTTTAACTGCTAGAGAAAATGGGAATATTAGGGCTATAAGGTTTATTTTGAGTTCTTTGATATTCAAAAAATCATTTGTAGATAAAAATATTGATTATAAGAAACTTATGCCAAAACAAGCAGATATTATTGATGTTGCAATCAAAGGAATTCCTATTTCATCATATTATGATTATTTTGATGTTGATAATAATCCAATTTTGAAGGATTGTTTAGGAGTTGATTTTGATAAATTTGCGAATGCGGATAAAAAATATTTTGATGAATGTGTTTGGCTTATAGCGAGCCAAAATTTAGTTGAAAAACAGACGGAGTTAGCTGAAAAATTTACAGCTACGGAAAACAAAGAAGAGCGTACAAAAATTGCAATTGAATTAAATGCTCTTAATAAAGCAATACGAGAGAAAAGATTGGAGGAATTTTATGTCAGATAATAAAGTTGATATTGAAATGAAAAAAATTTTCGATATGGCTGCTAAAAAAGGTTCAATAAATGAGGAAGAAATATACTTTAGATTATTAAAGTATGATCTTTCTGCACAAGAAATTCAAAAATTTGTAAAAAAGCTTGAAAGCCATTCGATAAAGATTTTAAAGTCAGCTGAAGAAAATGAAAGTGAAAATGATGATGTTGAATTTACTGGTTTTATGTCAGTAGATGATCCTGTAAAAATGTATCTTAAGGATATTGGGAAAGTTCCTTTACTTACTGCAGAAGAAGAAGTTGACCTTGCAAAAAGAATTCTTGATGGCGATAATGAAGCGAAAGCAAGATTGTGTCAGGCGAATTTAAGACTTGTTGTTTCTATAGCAAAGCGTTGGGCTAGCACTAATTCTTTATCTTTCCTTGATTTAATTCAAGAGGGAAATATGGGACTTTTGCGTGCTGTTGATAAATTTGATTATACAAAAGGTTTTAGATTTTCAACTTATGCCACTTGGTGGATTAAACAGGCTATTACAAGAGCGATCGCTGATCAATCACGTACAATAAGATTACCTGTTCATATGGTTGAAACAATAAATAGATATTCTAGAACGGTTCGTCAACTTACTCAACAACTTTCAAGAGAACCTACGCTTGAAGAAGTTGCTGAAGCAATGGGAATAAGTGAAAGTAAAGTTGTAGAAATTAAAAAGAGTGCTCTCGACCCTATTTCTCTTGAAACTCCAATTGGAGAGGAGGAGGACAGTAAGATGAGTGATTTTATTGAAGATGAATCCGCTAAAAGTCCTATGGAAATAGCAACTCAAAAACTTTTACACGAGCAACTTCTAGCTGTAATAGACACTTTAACACCTAGAGAGCAGCAAGTTATCAGAGAAAGATACGGTCTTATTGATGGTAAAAGTAAGACTCTTGAGGAGGTAGGCAGAGAATTTAGTGTAACTCGTGAAAGAATTCGTCAGATAGAAGCAAAGGCCCTTAGAAAACTTAAGCACCCAAATAGAAGTAAGAAACTTGTTGATTTTGTATAAATGATAGGCTATCGGGCCTTTTAAAGGAGAAGAAATATGAATGTAGAAGTAGTTTTAAAATATCAATCACTTGATAGTGAACTCTTTAAATTGGAAAAAGGTTTAAAAGAAAATCAAAATAAAAAAGTTGTTGATAGTTTAATGGAAAATATGAAAAAGGCACAAGTTCGTTCTGTTAAACTTGAAGAAAGTGCGGGGAAATTACTAGGTGAAATTGAAAAAGTAAAATCTCAGGTAAAAATTCAAGAAACAAAGATGAATGAATTTATTTCTAAAGATCTTGAAAAAATGAGCAAAGAAGAAATAGAAAAACTTAATACTTTGAAAGATAAATTAAATCAAAATTTAATCATACTTGAAAAGAATCTTGCTGCGCTTGCAGAAAATATGAATGCAGTGCTTGCTGATTTTAATAAAACGATCAAAACATTTAATAGTGCTAAAGAAGAATTTGGAAAAAGAAAACAAGCCTATGATAATGATGTTAAAGCAGTCGAAGGTCATAAGAAAGAAATTGTAGATAAACTTAATGAAATATCAAAGTCTATTGAACCTAATATTATGGAAGCTTATCAAAAAAGAAGAAAGGAAATGTTTCCAGTTCTTGTACCATTAAATAATAATTGTTGTGGAGGTTGCCATATGGAACTTCCGTTTGCGAATATTACAAAACTTAATGAAGAAGGTGTAATAACTTGTGAGCATTGTAGACGTCTCGTATATAAGAAAAAATAAAATCCGATATCGGATTTTATTTTTAATTTAAAATGAATTGAATTTGATAAATTTTATAGTTTAAATCGCTTGCCTAAAGTAGATTATACTTGTATAATTAAATTATGATTGTGTTGCAAGAAATTTAATTGCAACTTAAGTAGGCGGCTTTATGATATTTAAAAAGTTTTTTAATGTAAACGCCGATAAAGTTCAGTATTTTGCAGATAAGTTTAATTTATCACCTCGTATATGCGACTTAATCCTTTCAAGAGGAGTTAGCACTGACGAGGATTTTGAGGAATATCTAAATCCTAAAATTTTAAATGATCCTTTCCTTTTAAAGGGAATGAAAGAATTAGTTGATAGAGTTAAACTTGCTAAAGAACTTAAAGATAAGGTTCTTATCTTTGGCGATTATGATGTAGATGGAGTAAGTGCTACGGCTATTATGATTGAAGCCTTAGCACAGTTTGGCATATCAGCTGAATATTATTTACCTAACAGATATGTAGATGGATATGGTTTAACAAATGCTGTTATAGACAAAGTCTATGATCTTTTTGAGCCCAACTTAATAATAACAGTTGATTGTGGAGTTTCTTGCACGGAAGAGGTTGAATATGCTAAATCTAAAGGTATAGAAATTGTTGTTACTGATCATCACGAAATTCCAGAGATTTTGCCTGATACTATTGTTGTAAATGCCAAACAAGAGGATCAAGAATATCCTTTTAAAGAGCTTTGTGGGACAGGTGTTGCCTATAAGTTTGCAGAAGCTTTACTTGGTAGAGAAAAGGCAGAAGAATTTTTACCTATAGCAAGTATAGCAACAATAGTTGATATAGTGCCTTTAAAAGATGAAAATAGAACTATTGTTTCAAAAGGTTTTAAATTATTTGATAGGTATTTGCCTATTGGTCTAAAAATGTTATTCAGAGAATTAGGGCTTAATATAAAAACTCCTAATTCTACAAGTATATCTTTTAAGATTGGTCCTAAATTGAATGCTTCAGGACGAATGGGAGATGCATCTGATTCGCTTAAACTTTATCTTGAGAAAGACCCTATTGTAATAAAAAGATATATAGAGAAAATAAAAAAACATAATATAAAAAGACAGGATATTTGTAATCGTATTTTTGATGATTGTGAGAGAGCTTTAAAAAGAGTTGATATGAAAAACCAAAGAGTTATTACTCTTGCTTCTAAAAAATGGGATAAAGGAGTATTGGGAATTGTTTGTTCCCGACTTGTAGAAAAATACCATAAACCAGTTTTTTTGTTTGTTCAAGAAGGTGATTTGTTATGTGGGTCAGGAAGAAGCATTGATGATATTAATATTCACGAATTGCTTTCATCTTTAAAGGATATTTTAGTAACTTTTGGCGGACATTCAATGGCGGCAGGTTTAACTTTACAATTAGAAAATTATAAGCAGTTTTCTGAAAGAATAAATGCATTTGCTTTGACTAAAATAAATGATAGTGTGTTTATGCCTATTGAATATTATGATCAAGAGATAGAAAGTGAAGAAATTACTCCTGCTTTTGTGAAGGATTTATTGGTTTTAGAACCTGTAGGATGTGCAAATCCAAGACCTAAATTTAAGATTTCAGCACAGAATATTGAATTAATTCCTATGAAAAGAACTCCGCAACACGCAAATATAAAAATAGGCGATTTGAAACTTGTTTATTTTAATTATGTAGACAATTTAATTAAGATTAATTTTTCAAGACAGAAGTCTTTTATATTTGAACTTGAAACAAATTCAAAGAATGGTACAGTTGTTGAATTTGATGGTGGGAGTTTTATTGTAGAAGATGCTTATAAGAAATTAAATGCTGTGGAATTAAACCAGATATGTTTTGATGAAGATAGTCAAGCAAATTTTACAATGTATCCGAAAAGCGACCTTTTAAATTTTGTTAGTTCGACATCTAATTCAGTATTTGGAACTTGTTTTGTGACATATTCTTGTTTTGAATATGTAAATTTTTGTAAAAATTATAGCACACAAAACATATATCATTTTGGTATTTATGATAGTAGACTTATTGGTTATAATACCTTACTTCTCGCACCTAAAGGACTAACTTGGGCAAAAAATTTTTCAAAAATAGTTTTCTTATCTCCAATTGTTGATAATAAATTTCTGTCTGCTTTAAACAAAGTAACTAATGCTGAAATATTTGTACCGATTGAAAGTGATGGGGGAAATCCTCGTAAGTTTACAGGCGTAGATCTATTAAGAAAGACATATGGGAAAATTTATAAAGAGGTATCTAAATATAATGGGAAGACAATATTTAATTTCTTTGATTTATATGATTTGATAAATTTTTCTGAACAAATTTCTTTCTTTACTTTCTATTCTGCATTATTAGTTTTT
>CARXKP010000038.1 GCA_949096025.1 uncultured Eubacteriales bacterium | reverse complement strand
GTTTTTCCCTCTCTGAAAGCGGAATCCCGCGGCTATTATATAAATTTACAATTTAAAAATAGCAAAAAAAAGGCAGACATAAGTCCACCTTTTTATATAAAATTTAGTCAAGAGTAGTTTTGAAAGTAAGTACTCCATCAGTACCACCTGTAAGTTTTGATTGCAAATCAAGATTAGTAAGGTCAACTATAGTAATGGTACAATGAATGAAAGCACTTGCGCCAACAGACTCAACACTAGCAGGAATTACAACTCTTGTAAGAACTTTACAGCTATTGAATGCATAATTTCCTATAGTTTTAACAGTTTCAGGAATATTGATTGTATCAAGAGCATAACAAGCAGCGAACGCTCTAATTCCAATATACTCTAAATTTCCCTCTTCGATAGCAACAGTTTTAAGACCTCTACAACCATTAAATGCATCATCTGCAATTTCAGTAACACATCCAGGAATACTTACTGAAGTAATCACTTGATTATTTTGGAAAACCCCTGCAATAATCTTATAAGTTTTTCCATCTGGAAGAGTAGGAAGAGTAAGTTCTGTCTGTCCAGAAGGCATCTTCTCTAATGTAGTAACTCCATTATAAGTAGTGCGGAATGTATAACCATCTATTATTTCTACTTTATCCTCAAGTTCTTTGAGGTCTTCAACTATTATAAAGTTACCTATCAAAGTTAAGTCTTTACCTGTTAAGTTTACAACAACAGCTAAGTTTGTGCAACCTTCAAAAGCATCAGCAGCAATAGTTTTAACAGATGAAGCAACAATAAATTTTGTAAGACCAGTACAATTTAAGAATGCTTTAGACGCTATAGTAACTTCTTTAGAGTTATTTATTGTCTTCATATCTACATTTTCAAGAGAAGTGCAATTTTCAAAAGCGTTTGTTCCAATAGTCTTAACGTTAGCAGGAAGAATTATTTCCTTAAGCGAACTGCAACCCATAAATGCTTGATTATCTATTCCACTTACTTTAGAGCCAATCTTAACATCAGTAAGTGCTGAGCAACCAAAGAATACTTGTTGTCCAATACTACCTACTTTATCGCCGATAGTTACATTTGTAAGAGCTGCACAATTTCTAAACATATTAGAAGGTAATGCGACCTCAGCCTCGATATTTGCAACTTTAAGTTTTATTGCTCCATTGAAAGTATAACTTCCAATAGTTTTAACGGAAGAAGGAATTGTTATTTGCTCAAGTGATTGACAAGAAGCAAATGCGCTTGAACCTATTGTTGTAAGACCTTTATTTAACTCTACAGTCTTAAGATGGTTGCAACTATTAAAAGCATTAGCCTCAATTTCTTTCACACAACTTGGAATGATAACTGACTCTAAAACTGTATTTGCTTTGAATGCTTCTGCACCAATTTTATAATTCTTTTCTGGTGCAAATTTAGGAATAATCAAGTTTGTGGCAGATCCAGTATATTTAACAAGTGTAACTGTAGTAGATACTAGTTGACCTTCTTTATTAGTAAGTATTTCTTCTTTGAATTGCCATTCTGAATTTTCATAAGTTGTAGTTGAGGTTACATTTTCGTATTCATCAACAACATCATCACTTGTAGTGGCAGTCCAGCCATCTCCAGTCAAATCAAATTCGTCACGATTTTCAGTAGAATAATTTCCTGTCGCAATGTTAGTACCAGTATAATTTATAATTTTAGTTAAGTTTGTGCAACCAGCAAAGGCATTTGCATCAACATTTCTGACACTAGCAGGAATTGTAATAGTAGTCACATTTGGACATTTTGCAAAAGCATTTCTACTAATATTATATTCTTCCCCTTTATAATATCCAGGGAGAACAATTTCAGTAGCATCGCTTTCACAGTGAGCAAGATAATATTGATTATTGTATTTATAGAATACATATCCAGCTTCCGTTATTCTATCTATACTTACATCACTAAGAGAGGTAACTACACTTGTATAACCATTGTTAATAATAAGATTTACTTTGCTTAAATTAATTACTTCAAGTAAATTTGTACAATCATCAAAGGTAGAAGGATATACACTTGTAACAGTAGAAGGAATTGTAATTGTTTCAACTAGTCCACAACCTTCAAATGCTCTTGAACCTATTGATAAAAGTCCTTCATTTAAAGTTATTGTTTCAAGTTTAGAATTGCCTAAGAAAGCATTTTCCCCAATTGATTCTACATTTGATGGAAGGAAAAGCGATGTAAGTGATGAGCAACCATAGAATGCATTTTTCCCAATAAACATTAAAGTAGAAGGGAATTCAACTGCCCCAAGTTTGAAACAATTATTAAAAGCATTATTTTCAATATGTGTTAATCCTTCATTGAATACTACTTCATTAAGATTTCCACAATTATAGAAAGCATATGGATAAATAAATTTTACACTTGAAGGTATTTCAATAGAACTAATTTCCCATCTATCAATAAACAAACTATAACCAATAATTTTACATCCTTCTGCAATTTCAAATGAAGAATAATAATGACCTTCATCCGCGTTGCTTATTAAATAAACATAAGGGTTATTAGCATTTCCAAGATATCTAAGTCCGCCTTCTATAGTATAACTTAATTTTGTACAATTTGGAGTAGGCACATATTGTTCATAATATGCCCCTCCAGTATTGATATCACCAAAAGCAAATTTAGAAATATTTTCAATAGTTTCTGGAATAGAAATATCAGTAAGTTCAACACACTTATCAAAAGCCCACTCTCCTATCGTTTCAACACCATTTAAAACAACATTTCTAAGATTAGAGCAATTTTCAAAAGCATTATTTAAAATAGTTTTTACACTTTCTGGAGTAACAATATCAGTAAGAGAAGTACAATTTCTAAATGCCATAAAACTGATAGTATTTACACCATTTTCTATTTCAACACTTTCAAGTCCAGAACAACCGTTAAACATATAATCATTGATAACCTTTAAACTTGATGGAATTGTAATTGTTTTAAGATTTATCGCACCATTAAATACATAAGTTCCAACAGTTTCGAGAGTTGATGGAAGATTAATTTTATTCAATGCTGAGCAAGCACCGAATGCAGCAGAATCAATCACCTTTAACCCTTCATTAAGGTTAACAGTTTTAAGACCGCCACAACTGTTAAAGGCATATCTTCCGATAGATTTAATAGTTGTAGGAAGTGTTATTTCAGAAATTGGAGTATAGTAGAATGCATAATCCCCGATACTTTCAACACCCTCTTCAAATTCTACAGTTGCAAGAGAGCGACATCTATTAAACGCATAATCACCTATAGATTTAACACCTGAGGTAATCTTTACATATTTAAGTGCACTGCCATCAAAAGCATTTGCTCTAATATTATACTGTTCACCCTTATAACTTTCAGGCAATGTAAGTCTTGTTTCTTCACCAATATATTGAATTAAAGTATAATTCCCTGCCTCACCGTAGAATACATAGTCAGTTATTTCAACTGTGCTATCACCTGATGTAATAATAGTAGCATTACTATCTGGAGTTGCAACTTGAACTCCACTTAAGTTAACTACTTCAACAAGTTTTGTACAACCTTTAAAGATAGTTTCATCGGTATTCTTTTTGTTTGTTGGCTCTCCATCCTTATCCAAGATAAACTGGTCGTCAGTTTCCCCAATTAAAGTAACTGTTGAAGGTATTTTCGCTGAAGCAAGCATTGAGCAATTTTCAAAAGCATTTAAACCAATTTCAGTAATACCCTCTGGTATTTCAACTTTAATAATCGTATCATTGTTATAGAAAGCATATGATTTTATTTTGTAAATGCTGTCATTGTATGAAGATGGTAAAACAATTTCTTCATTGCTTCCAATGTAAGCAATTAGATACTTTTCACCTTTAATTTCATTGAATACAAATCCATCATTATCAATATAAAGAGTAGATGCACTAGCGTCTTCAATTACATTTATATCCTCACCAATACCATAAACAACCTTTTCAGAAGCAAGATCGATTGCTGATTTATTTATGATTTCAGCAAGTTTTTCATTTCCTTCAAATGCAAAGTTTGCAATTTCTATATCAGGAACTGTAACTGAGAATACGGCAGGGCTGTTTATTTTTCTGAGTGTATAACTGCTTCTTCTATAAGTAGTTGGAAGCATTATATTTGATTGAGAACCAACATACCCATCAAGATAATATTGTCCTCTTTCTTTTGTGAATACAAAACCATCATAGGTCGTGAAACTTGCACTTCCAGTGATGTCTGGATACCAGTTTGTATATCCATAATATGTGATTTCACTACCTTCCGAATCTGTAACAGTATAAGATGGAGGGTTAGTGATTGGGTGGCTTTGATGGTTGCGCCACTCAGTAGTAAAAGCAACATTTTGACTTCTTGCATAAACAATTTTTGCATATGCAGTAAGATATCCTTGGTCATTACGCTTTGAGCCAAATCCTGTTTGAGCAACAGTATCACTATCTATTTGAACATAGTAAAGATTTGTACAGTTATAGAATGCGTTTTCACTAATAGTTGTTACACTTTCAGGAATTGTTAGTTCATTAAGTCCAGTACATCCTGAGAAAGCAGAAACTCCAATAACTTCCAAAGTATCAGGAAGAATAAGGTCTGTAATACTTGTACAACCACTAAATGTGGCTTCTTTAATTTCTGTAATACCATCTAGAACAACTGTTTTAAGGTTTACACAACCAAAAAATGCATAGCTTCCAATATTTTTCATTGATGAAGTAAGAGTAAGTTCAACATCAAGGTTTATACATTGATAGAATGCTTTTTCACCTATTGATTCAAGACCTTCCTTAAAATCTATATATTCAAGTTGTCTAGCACCGTTAAAGGCATCATTTCCAACTTCTTTAATATAACCATTATTTGCTGTATCAACTCTTATAAGACTTGCACAGTTGAAGAATGCTTGATTTCCAAGAGTTACACCCTCTCCTGAGAATGTAAGACCTGTAATTTTAGCACCTTGGAATGTTTGAGTGCCAATAGAGGTGACATTTTTAAGATCAAGTTCTCCTTCAATGCCTGTTCCGAAGAATGTAGCATCTCCAATAGAAACAAGATTTTCACCAATAGTTAATTTTTTAATTTGTTGTAAGTTATAGAATGCTTGATTTCCAAGTGTTTCAAGTGAATTTGGAAGAATAATGCTTCCATTTGTAACATCAGCTTCATTTGTACCTTTTACATACATTTTATCAAGGTTTCTGCATCCACTGAAAGCAGAATTTCCAATAGTTACTACACCTTCATTGAGTACAACATTTGCAAGATTTGAGCAGGCATTAAATGCACCATTTCCAATAGTTTTTACAGATGCAGGAATTTCTACTTCTGTAATAAGTGAACATTGATGGAATGCCTGTTCGCCAATTGTTACTACACCTTCAGCGATAGTAAGGTCTGTCATTCCACCACATCTAAGGAATGCGTTTTTACCTATTGTTTTTACATTTGTAGGAATATAAACATTTGTAAAGTTACTGCAACCTGCAAATGTCGATTCTTTTATTTCTGTAAGAGTTGAATTAATTTCGATTGTTGGAAGAAGTTTACATTCGGTGAATGCAAAACTTCCAATATCAGTAGCATTTGGAAGAATGATTTGTGAAGTTAGGCTTTCGCAAAAACCAAATGCATAATCACCAAGTACTTGAATTGATTCAGAAATCGTGGCAGTTGTCATACCTCTGCAAGCAGAGAAGGCACGCTGTCCAATATGAGTAACACTCTCACCCATTGAAAGAGATTGAATATTTGCATCTTCATAGAAGGCATATTCTTCAATAACTTCAACATTTACAGGAATAGTCACATTACCTGCAAGATTTGGGCATACAGCAAATGAACGATTGCTTACCTTTTCAAGAGAAGAAGGAAGAGTAATGCCTGTAATACCAGAATATCTAAATGCACTTTCACCAATGGTTCTAACTGTATTTGGGAATACAATGTCTTCGTTAAGTGCTTTTGTGTTATTGAAAGCATTATTTCCGATTGCTTGTAGTGCAGATGGAAATTCAACATTTTCAAGTCTTGTAGCATCTTGGAATACTCTTGATCCAATAAATTTTACGCTTTCTGGAATATAAACATTAGTAAATGCTGATTCGCGAGATACCACCTTCTTTTCTGCATCACTAAATTTTGTAACAAGTGTATATAAAGCATCATTTCCGATATAAACAACACCTTCTGGTATAACTGTAGTCACACCAGTTGTTCTAGCATTTGACTCTGTCAAATTTACCGAGAAGATAAGTTCATTATTTTCAATAGCAACTATGGCATCATCTATTGTTCTATAAGTAGTATTTGCCTCATCAATAACGATATGCTGGCAAGTCCAATTTGTATCATAATATCTTGTAGTATGAGTATTATCAACATAAGTACCTGCACCAATGCTTATCTCGTTAACTGACTTTGGAAGAGAAAGAGTTCCAACATTTAAGCCATCGAATTTTGCAAAATCAATGCTTGTAAATGTATATATTTCTCCGTCTTCATCAAATCTAATCTTTTCAGGAATTGATAAATTTTCCCCATTTTCTGACAATGTAACTGTTTTAATAGAAGCAGTATGTTTATCAAAATTATAGTCAAATTCTATATTTTCTATTGTAGAAGCAACAACGGCTTCAGTATTTTTGGCAATAGTAAAATCAATACTAAAATGATTTAATCTTGTTGTTTGCGACTTATCAATCATCGAAATAGTTATAGTAAGTTCTACTTCATTTTCAAGGTAAGTATTAGATGAAGGAGCAAGAAGAGTTGAATTTGCAGAAACTGAAACTGCAATATTTTCATTCTGAGAGGTTTTTGCTGTAATAACATCTACAAAATCACTAGCATCTTCACCATTATTAGTAACAAGTAAAGTAATAACAATATCATCTTTATTTTCATTAAAGTTTAATTGTAAGTCAGACCAATTTGCAACTCCAACAGGAGCATCAGCCTCTTTAGTAAATGTAAGTTCAGGCATAATAACACTTTCGTCACCTACATAAGCATTGTAACTAAGAGTTGCTTCAGAAACTGTAACATTTGCATCGGTTACATCAAATGTAACTCCGCCTTCAAGGTCAGATTTACCAAGTTCTTCATCTTTTTCAACAGTTACTGTAACAGTAAAGTCAGTTGGAGCAGGTCTTTGAGTTTTATCAATCACTGAGAATGTAATTACAAACTCTGTTTCGTTTGTAGTTTCACTCTCTCTTACAGGAGTAAGTAGAGTTGAAGAAGTTGAAGTAATTTCAATATTAGAATTACTTTGTGCCAAAGCACTTACTCTAATAAAATCAAGTCCTCTTCTTCCATTATTAATAACTTTAAATTTAAGTACAATATCACTAAGTTCTTCATCAAAATTAAGTTTTAATCCCTGCCAACTTGATAAATTTTCAGGTGTTTGTCCATCTCTAGTAAATACGAGGTCTTTTACAAGTGATAAAGTATCATTTTCACTAACATTTGCTTCATATTTGCTTCCGTCAGAATACACAAATCTTGCGTTTGAAACTGTTGCATTTGCGTCAGAAACATTGAAAAGTACATTTCCTATAAGATTTGCATTGCTCTTTTCTTGGTCTTTTTCAATTTTAATTTCTACATCGAAGTTTGATGCAATTGGCTTTTGCGTTTTATCTTTAACTGAAAATCTAATTTCATATTCAACTATATGATCAGTTCCAATTACTTTATCAGGTGGAATTAAAGTTGATTGAGTTGTTGTAATACTAATATTTGAACCGGCAGTTGCATTTGCGCTTACTCTTAAATAGTCAAGTTTTTCAAAGCCTTTATTAGTTACAATAAATTTAAGAATTAAGTCATTCAAATCTTCATCAAAATTAAGTTTTAAATTTTTCCAAGTTGATAGATTTGTTGGTACTGTTCCCTCTTCAGTAAATGTTAGGTTTAACATTTGTAATGCAAGAGGAAGGTCGCTTACATTTGCATCATATGCACTGCCGTCAGTGTGAACAAACCTTGCATTAGTCACCGACACATCAGCATCAGTTACATTAAAATTAACATTACCTGAGAGGTTTGCCTTACCTTTTTCTTGGTCTTTAGCAATTTCTATTACTACATTAAAGTTTGTTGCAGTAAAAGGTTTAGTTTTATCAGCAACTGCAAAAGTTATTTTATATTCAACTTCTTTTGCAAGTTCCCCTAATTTTTTAGGCTCTAAAAGCGTTGATTCTGTAGTTGTAATTTTTATATTTGAACCAAATGTTGGGTCTGCATTCACTCGTAAATAGTCAAGTTTGCCTTCACCTTTATTTGTTACAGTAAATTTAAGAACTAAATCGTTTAAATCCTTATCAAAGTTGAGTTTTAAGTTTTGCCAACTTGAAAGGTTTTCAGGAGATTGACCACCCTTTGTAAATACAAGGTTCTTAAAAAAACTAGATAAAGCACTATCGCTTACATTTGCATCGTAGTCACTTCCATCAATATGAGTAAATTTAGCATTTGTTATTGTCACATCAGCATCACTTACATTGAAAGTAACACCACCTGTAAGATTTGCTTTGCTTTTTTCTTCATCTATCGTTGATAGGAAATTTACTACAATTCCACTAACTTTTGAGGTTCTAGTCTTATCAATTACAGAAAACTTTACAACAACCTCTCTTTCACTATTCTCGGTATTAGGTTCAAGTAAAATTGAACTATCTAAAACTTCAACAGCAACATTAGAGCCACTTGGAACAGTAACATTAGAATTAAAACTTACATAATCAAGTTTTCTAGTGCTATTATTTTTAACTTTAAATTTTAATAACATATCACTCTTTTCACTGTCAAAGTTTAATTCAAGATTTTTCCAAGTAGATAAATCTACAGGAGCAGTCCCACCAGCAGTGAAAACAAGGTCTTTTACAATATCATCAAGTGCGTTATCGCTTACATTTGCATTATAAGCACTTCCATCTAAATGAGTAAATTTAGCATCAGAAATTGTGATATTGGTATTAGTTGACGAAAA
Organism: uncultured Eubacteriales bacterium; assembly: GCA_949096025.1. GTDB lineage: Bacteria > Bacillota > Clostridia > Christensenellales > UBA1242 > Caccovivens. The sequence continues at coordinate 827 of CARXKP010000038.1, read as the reverse complement.
ATTAACATCTCCGCTAATATCACTCTTGCCAAGATCTTCATTCTTATCAATATCAAATTTAATTTCAAAATCTTTTAAACTTGCAGCCTTTTCCTTGTCTGGTACTGAGAATGTAATGGTATATTCTACTTGATTGCTAAGTAAAGTATTGCCAACTGGAGCAAGAACTTCATAATTTGAAGATAAAAGAACCTCTACATTTGATTCAGTAGTATCTGGCGAAATAACATTCACCGTAACGAAATCAAGTTTTTCTGTTCCGTTATTTGTGATAGTAAATCTAACAACAAGGTCATCTTTAGTTTTGTTAAAATTGAAGTTGAGATTTGCCCAACTTGTTAAATCTGCAGGTTCTTCTCCGCCTGCGGTAAAATCAAGTGGTTTCAAAATATTTGAAATATCTCCATTATAGGCATCATTATAACTTGTACCATCAGTATGTTCAAGAGCACCTTGAGAAACAGATACATTTGCATCTGTAGTTTCAAAAGTAACCTTTCCTTTTAAATCTGGTTCAGTATTGTTGTCACACTTTTTTAGAGTAAATACTAAAATAAGTATCAAGGCAACAATAAAAAGAAGGCAAGCCGTGATAATCAAAATTCGTTTCTTTGATTTTTCATCCAGTTGACGTTTTTGCTTTTTCTCGCTGACTGGCTTCGCATCACTAGTTTGCTCTTCTTTGTTTTGTAATTCTTCGCTCATTTTTTCCCCCCCCCAAAAAAAAAACATAATGCTCAAATTTAAGGCTTACATAAACAAAAGCATATATATTTATATTAAACTTTTTTTATTTTCATTGTCAACCCATTTGAAACAAAAAAATT
>CARXKP010000037.1 GCA_949096025.1 uncultured Eubacteriales bacterium | reverse complement strand
GGCGAAGGGCGGCTTCGTGTTTTCGCTCTGCGGCGAGCTGGGCATTCCCGTCATGTTTGCGGGCGTAGGCGAAAAGCTCGACGATCTCGTGCCCTTCGACGCCGAAGAATTCGTGGAAGGATTCGTTTGATTAAAAATTGACAAAGAGATTTGCGGCATTGCAAAACGCGTTTGCTTGTAATCGGGCGTTCAGCGGTGTATCATCGGAGAAAAAAGAGGTGTTTTATGAAAAAATTGTCTAATTTATTTAAAAAACTTTCCATAACAATGGCACTTGTTTGCACATTAACCGTGGGAGGAATAATTTCGATTGATTTTAATAAAAACAATAATATGTCGATTTCATCGGCAGAGTTTGCTCCGCAAACTGAACTAACCAATGATTTACCAGAATATTTTAATATTTCCTCTTCTATTGAAAGCGGAAAAGAAGTTTCTAAGGTTGATAATACTGTCTACCTTTTTCAAAATGGTAGTTACAATGACATAACCATTGCTACTTCCACAATACAAAATGGTGAAGTAAAAACTGAAAATGGTACTGATATACCATATGAAAACTATTATTATTCAACTGATCCTAACAATCAGTCTTACTATTACTTTGACTTCAACACCTCTCTTTCACTATTCTACGACATAACAAATGTTGACTATGCAAACGGCGTAAGAGGAGATAACCTTTTCAAGCAAGAAGGAAAAGATGTTCCACTTACTAACTATGCTTTTGCTCACGACAATTCATTTACACCATTAAACACATCTCTCACACCTAAGACATTTAAACTTCGTATAAATCTTAATACTGTATTTTCTGATAATGATGATATCAATGAAATTGTAAGATTTGGCGAAGGCAATGAAAAACATCATATTACCTTAAGACGCGAAGGTATTTACACCCTAGTAATACCTGTAATTGAATATTATACAACTAATGGTGGTATTACTTTCCAATCTACAACTCGTGAAATTTGTTACAACTTTATGATATTCAATGCCAATACATATTTTGATACAGTTTCAGGTAGACCTAGAATGTCTGCTTCTGAAAATGTACAAGAAAGTCGTTTAAATTCTTCTAGTGCTTATTCAACTTACTACTTTTACAACTTCGCTTATGCTCAAGAAAAGAAAAGTAATGAAGTAATTGCTCCTAATGTTTCATACAACACACTACCGACTGTTACTTATAATCCTGAACGCATTTCTTTAAGACTTAAATATTCAGATGTTCTTCAAAATACAAAAGAGGTAATTCTCGAATATCAAAATGGGGAAATAGTAACATTAGATTTAGACGGAAATGTAGTGGAAGAAAAAGATAGATTTACAAGAGTTTATCTTACTGAAAATAATGAAACTACTAACGCTACTGTTGTATTTAGTGACCTCGGAGTTTATGATATAACATTCTCATACCTCTACACTGTTTCAAGAGAAAGCACAACAACAATCTACAACTTAAATCTCGAATCTCTGGGCAGTGACTCGGTATTCAAAAATAAAGCACAAAGACTTTATATCTATGGTTATCAGGCAATGTACTCTGACTATTCAAATATTAACCCTTCTACAAATCAACCTGAAAACAAAGATTTAAAAACTTATAATGACACTAATGGATACTTAAATAATGCAGATATTACTAGCGCAGTAAATAGTTATATATTAAATAATTTAACAAGTAATGAACAAAGTTTATACGGCAATATCTATAATGCTACAAAACTTGCAAACCCAACATACCACACAAACTTTAATAAAGATCACCTCGCACAACTTGCATTAAAAGCAATAACTAATAAAGATATGGCTATCCTGCCTGCATCTACAAACCAAACACCTATTAAATTTTTAACAAATGCAAATAATCAAAAAAAATTTAGTGATATATACAAATTAAATGAAGGGGCAGATAGTTATCTTGATCAAAATAACAACTTTATCAATTTGACTAAAGAACCTTTTGCAGGTTTCAACCAAAACACTGCAGGAACATATCTCTATGTAATCCAATACAAGTATGATGACTTTATGTCTACAAGTGGAACATTACAAAGTGCTCAATTCCACTATCAAATATTCTATTTTACTGTTACAAACACAGCCCCTACAATGAAAGTTGTTGATAGCAACTTTGAAGAGGTGTACACAAATGGATTTACAAACAAAAATGTCTTTATTTTAAACAATGCAGAAAATAATATCTATGATGCTAAGGTTGATATTACCCTCTCTGCCTATGATTATAATAATAGAACTTATTTTTTCCAAGACGAAGACATTAAAAATCTATCTAGTTATGGATTTAACTATCAAAAATTTGCTCCAAGCGAAGGAGATACAGAATTTGATTTAAAATATAATGAAAACATTGCTGGAAACTATGGTCTTTTAATTGAAACATCAAATAAGTTTGCAAATGCAAAGTTTACAATTAAAATTACATCTGCAAACTCTTCTAAGCCAAGTTCTAGAACATTTACTATTGATACAAGCAATATTAAAAATATAAATGCTAAAAACGTTTCTCTTCTCTCTTCAACCACCTATCGCGTTGGAGAACAGTTTGACAGTTTTAATACAAATCAACCAATTATACTATCCTGGGATGAAAAAGCAAGCGGAGCAAGAACTTACGGATATGTAACCTACATTCCTACAGAAGAAATAAATTATTATTCATCTAAAGAAGGTGATGACTTATTAAGACTTATAAATAGACTTGTTTCAAATGATATTTTACCTGTTTCTTATAAAATTGATCTTGATTCCCAAGATTTACAATGGACAGAATATGCCAATGCTTCAAGATATGATTCAACAATACCTTCAACTTATGTAAAAACTAATGATGGATTTTATATTTTAGAAGTTTATGACCAAGCCGGCAATTCAGAATTTGATATTTACCTAATTGATACAACTTCTCCACTATTTATTCAAGAAGTTGATGGCGCAAGCAATACAAAGACCCTTTTCACAAATGGAGAATGTATTTCAGTACCTGAAACTGGTGAAGATATTTCAATTCGTTGGACAAGTAGAAAGGCAATTTATATTGAAAATATTGAACTTATTACATCTTTTAAGGCTTATCCTTATGGAATAGATGTTGAAAGTGCTAATGAAAAACTTAAAGATAAAATAACCGAATTCTTCAAACCTCAAGATAACGAAAATTTCGTTAAAATTGAAGATATTAACATTGAGGCTGGAAAAGATACAACTAAAATAGAATCTTATAATGGTTACTATCTTGTTATTCCTATTGAAGAGCGTGTTTACATAAAAGATGGCAACAGTAGTGAATTTAAACCTCAAAATACCACAATATACAACATAGAATTTTTTGATAGAAATGGAAATTTACTTGTAGATAATGCTACTTTTAAAATTCTTTTAAGAGATAAATCAAATACTCATTATGCTGACAACGAATCATTGTTATACAGAAACTATCCTAGTGGATTTATTTCTTTCAATGTTACTGCAGATGCTTCAAAAATGATGATTAAAAATCAAAATAATGAGGCTCTTGACTTCTCAAGTTTTAATTTTAGCGGTGACCTATACTATTACACAGAAGATGGTACTGCAGATGGCAAAAAGATTTATACTCACCTTACTGGTAATGGTACAAACGATTATACATTGACAAACCCTCTACTTCAATACAAATTTTCTTATTATGTTCCAACAAATGCATTACAAGAACTCAAATTAAGTTTTATTCCTCACGCAAAAAATGGTTCGCTCCTTGAAAGTGTAACTCTTGAATATTACCCTTATGTACGCAAGATTTACAGAGCAAATGGAAACCTTTATTACTACTATGATTTAAGCGACTCACCTACTCAAAATATCAATGTATTCCCTACATCAAGTAAGGAGTATGAACAAGATGAAGAGGAAACATTTGCTCTTGCAATCGGTTCCGACACCTATCCTCTTGCAGGAAAATATGTAATCCAAAGAAGATATCAAGAAAGTTCTTCTACTGGCAAGTTCGACTTCTTTGTAAGATCTCTTACAATTATTATTGATAACAAAAACCTTGTTACTCCACTTGAATCTGTTACAGCAGTTGACCAAAATGGTATACCTATCCTTGATATTGAAGGAAAATCTATTTCTTCTCTTGAAAGTTTAGTTGGAGGTGACATTTTACTTAGTTTCTACAGTAATTCAGGTCAATCTTCAATCGAAGTATCCTTCCCTAAATACAACACAAGCGGACTAAATGTTGGTTCTTTCTTCACTAGTGAAACTTTTAAAGAAAGTGATAACCTTACAACTTATGCAGTAAGTGGAAATAAACTTCCAATTTCACTTTATGTGCCTAAGTACAAATATACTATAGCAAGTTTAGCATCAACTGAAGAAAATACTAAAACCTATAATCTATTAAAGAACAATAACCTATCTCTCTACGGTAATTCCTACTATATGCAAAATCCAGAAGATAGATACTATTATGTATATATTGAAGGGGTTCTTGTAGATAGAGTTATTAGAGAACAACAAGCAATAGACATACTTAATAAAACAGCTATAGTCGAATATCAAATTTTTGCAGAAATTAAGGCAACAGTTGTTGAAAATGATAGAGAAGTAGTCAAATATTACTACTCTGATGGTACAGAAAACAATGGTTATCTAAGATTTTATCTAGCAAGTGGTAAAAATGGAGTTATTGATAAAACAAAAGAAATTACTAATTTCTATCAAAAAGGAAATTACGTAATAACAATTTATCAAGCTTCAAACCTTGGAATTTCAAGCAGTTTCTATAACCTCTATAAGTTCGGTTTTGAAATTATTTCAGAAACTCCTGACTTTGAAATTATTGGTTCTGATGGTTATAATCTTACTGCCACAAACGTAGCAAATACTTATTATACAAATTCTCATACCCTAAAAATACAATGGCAAGTTCCGACAAGTGAATATGAAGCAAGAATTGACGAGAATTCTATTGTAGTTAGAGGTAATCCTACTGCTGATGCTAATAATAATTTCACAGTGATGACAGAAGGAAATACAAAATACTTTACACTTGACACTGAAGGATTATTAAATACACAAAATAGAAACGGAAGCGTTGAAATAACAATGCAGTATGAAGGTTATAATAGAGATTATTATTCAATCATCAGAAAAATTGTATATTTTGATAAGTCAATGCCTACTCAAAATCTTCAAAATTTAATAACCTCTACTGAACTTGCAACTCAAAGTTCTTTCACGTCTAACTATCAACTTATGTATATGAGAGATTATAGAAATTACAAGAATGAGGAAGTTGACCTTACAAGACCTGAAAACATTATTGATTTAAGTTATTCTTATTCAAAAGATGCTGGTTACTTTAAATTCTTTAGTTATAATGTAAATATTGATTTCTTTAATAAAACTCTTACTAGCACAATCGCTAATGCCTCAAATAACCCATTTGATACTCAATTTGTTTATTACAGAAGAATAAGTGATATTGAAAACTATAATCAAGTTGATAAAGACTCTTTCCAATCAGGAAACTACTACTTTATTAATGCAAATTCATCATTATCTCTTCCTTGTGGATTCTACGAAATAGTAGAAAGAGATTATGCTGGTAATATGACTGTTTATATAGTAGAACTTACTTCTTCAAACTATGAACACGATGCAAATGCTCGTACTGATGCCCTCACCTACACTAACTTAATTCTTGGTGAAGATGTTGTAATTGAAAATGATCAAATCAAAAATAATTTCAATATTTACTCTAATAGCGGATTTGAAATTAAAGATATGAATTATCAATCTGACTCTTGGGAATTCTTTACTTTAAGACGTGCAGGAGAAAGTGGTGAACTTAGATTTATGAAATCTCCTTGGATTGATGATAGTCAGGTTTATCAAGTTATCTTCTCAACAAATGGTGTAAGTTTCAATCAAGTTAGTCTATTCTCACTATTTGAAGATGTTGAATCATCATCTAACAAGCATAGATTAAACCTTGCTAATAGAATTACTGGAGAAAACATTCCAATTTATATTTCTGTTATGGATGCAACTCTTACTACACAAAAAGTAGAAGACCCTACTCAAACTTCAGCAATACTTAATATTACAGTACCTACCCAAACTCAAGTTGAAAGTACAACAACAAGTTATGTGTTCCCTCAAAAGATTACAATATCTCAGTTTGATAACACTATCGTTGGCGAAAATAAATGGCATACTATTATGATTGCAAATCAAAACACCTACGGTATATGGGAACCAACTGGCGAGTACAGCACTGCTCTTTCATTTATCTCATTCCGTACTCTCGCTGGAGGGACAACTCTTCAAGTTACTATTAACCTAGGTGCTAACGCTTCACAAAAAGTTAAATACGATATCGTTGACAACTTTGGCAATCACACTCAAGTCATTCAACTTGCAAACGAAGTTAGTTATCGTGAAATCACTGGCAAAGCAACTGTATATCCAATTCCTGAAAGTGATGGTACAATGACATATCTTTCTTCAAGCGATATTAATTTCTCATACAACATTCTTCTATATAGCGTTCACGTATTTAATATCGATGGTTTTGATATAACAGATCAAATTCAATCATCAATAAATTCTTATACAAATATTAAGACTATGACTTTCGTTCCAACATTTGACTATTTCTATGATGATTACTTTAAATTACAGATTAGCGATGTTGAATCAGAACTCGACGAAGGAAGAATTGTTCACCTTAGAATTTATAACAAACTTCCTCAAAGAACAACAAATCCAAACGATGTCTCTGCTGGTGGAATAATATTCAATGATAAAAACCAACAACCTATTGATGAAGAGAATATTGGTTCACTTCCTGGAACTAGTGTAGATTTCAATGGAAAGACATACACTACAACCAGTGAACTTATCACTACATTCTCTTATAATGTTACTGTTCGTTTCTATAATGGTCAAAACTTAACATATACTGGAAATTATAACTATCAAACTGGTTATCCTTATAGTGTTTATCTCTCGCGTGACGATGGCACTACTTGGGAAAACATAAATAGTTCAAATTCAGACATAAACGGTTATACAATATCTGGCGTAGGAAGTTATTTAATATTTATTAAGTATGACACTGATGAAGTATTTACAGATTTATGTAAACTCTATTCGATTACTATCCTTGACTCGTCAACTGCTTATTATTATATTTCTGTCGATGGACTTAGGGTTGAAAAAAGTAATGTAAATTACCTTTCTCAAAATAATATCGAATATGAAATAAATTACATTGTAAGCGTTGATTACAATGATAAAAACAATCGACTTTTAATTACTACTAATAAAGAATTGAATGTTAAACTAAGCCTTATTGACCTTAACACAACAGGCAGTAATGTATATGTAGAAATATATAGGTATGAATGTGCTGAGTCTGTTGGTGAATTTACTATCATATATATTGCAGAAACAAGCAATATTGTTACAACATTTACCTATGAAGACGCTATCGGAACAACCTCCTCTATTAAGGAAAAGGCTTCAGCGGTAATAGTAGCAAATAAAGATACAGAAACAAACTTTAATAGATTAAGATTAAATTTCTCTTCATTCTATGGCATTGTTTCAAACAAGATTAATGTCGAAGTTACTAAATTATTTAATGGAACTTATGCATTAATCAACTCTACTATTTACTCAGATGGCAACGATTCATATATTTACTTAAATCAACCAGGAACATATAGAATAAAAGTGTATGATTCTTGTTCACCTGCTAATGTGCAATCTTTTAACAACAATAAATACATTGATGTAACATTCTTAAGTTCAGTACCTTTCACTGTAACAAGCAAAGATGAAAATGGCGACAATATAGTAACTGAACCAATACAAAAAGCAGTTTATAATGGCACTGTTATATTAAGACCAACAAACCTTTCCGCTTATTATCAAGCGTCAAGAATGCCTCAAATAAGTGTTAAACGAAATGGTTTTGATTATAATGGCTACACTACTTCTAACAACAATTATACATTTACTGCACCTGGCTATTACACAGTTTCATTTGATGCAACATCATTAACAGGTGTTCCTGTTAGAACAGAAGAATTTAATTTCACTATAGTTAATCAAAATGAATCAAGATATGCGTATGAGTTCTCACCTTACAATAACTACTACATCCAAAAAATTGAAAAGGACGGAGTTGATATCACAGATTCATTACTCGAAATTGGAAACTTCCCTACTATAACTTTAAATAAGCAAGATTATCTTGCAGGAATCACTCTAAATTATATAGATGAAAAGACTGGCGGTGGACGATATAAAATCACAGTCTGCCCAAACAATAATGAAATGATTAATACCTTTGGTGAAAGCTTTACTTTTGGTCTTTGGATAAATATGGCTACTCCTCAGATTTCTGTTTCAATAGCAGAAGGAGAAAAGACAACTAAAAATATTACAATTTCATTTAATGTCCAAAATCTTTATAATGCTGTCGGTGACTGCTACTTAGTACTTGACTCTAGAACTGATGCTAGACACTATAATGCTGATACCCTTTCAAGTTATGGAACAAATGAAGTAATCAATATACTTGCTTCTGGTACTTATTATATTCAATTATTTACGTCAAGCGGTCACCTAATTTACTCATACAAAGTAATTAGAACTGAACCTCTTAACGTATTTGCGATTATCGCAATTGTAATTGGTTGTATCGCTGCTGTTGCAGTAGTTGTAATCTTCATTCTTCTTAGAAAGAGACAAAAGGTTAAGTAATAAAAAATCCACTTTAAAAGTGGATTTTTTTATTACCATAAAGTTAGTTAATATATATTTTATAAATTACTTGTTTTCTACAAAAAAAGCATCTAAATTAGATGCTTTTTTAAAATTCTATCCAACTTTTGTATATCCATCAAGGCTAAATGCCCCACCTTCTACTCCACCTATCCAAGTAAGTCCGCTAGGGAGTGGCTTTCCATCGTATGTCACCCAGCCTGTGAAATATCCGTCATCAGGAGATTTATCATCATAATATCTTTTCTTACCATTCGCTGAAAATACGCAAGCATCTATTATTGCCTTGCTACCTACTAATGATATATCAGTGGTAACTTCTGCATAACAGTTCTTGATTATTCCACCGGCTGTCGAACCATCAGACAATACTGTTTCATTCATCATTGTTCCTGCTATTATGCTTCCGTTTGTTACATTTCCTGCAAATCCGCTATTTGATATCTGTGAGCCTGTTATACTATCTTTTCCTAGCAAGCCTCCAACATTGGTTGAGCCATTTATCTCTCCTCTTGCAAAGCATCCATACATCTCTAGTGGCTTACCATAATTTTCTCCTACTAAAGCTGATACATTTGTCTTTCCATATATCTTTGCATTTGATATATTTACATTTTCAAGTCTTGCTCCATTTGTTCTTCCAAATAGTCCTACATTATTGTATAGTTGATTTCCGCTTGCATCTGTTTGATTGTATGTTTCTAGTCCGATTATCGCAAAGCCTCGTCCGTTATATACTCCTCCAAATGAAGTTGTTGCCTCTCCTAGACTATTTCCTCCTATTGGTAGCCATATCTTCCCCGTTAGATTTATTGGAGCTGTTTGCTCAAAATATTTCCTTGTACTTCCATTTGAGTATGTTTCTCCTTTCTGTACTTGTTTTGATAGATATGCTAGGTCTAATGCAGTAGATACTATGTATGGATCTCTTTCTGTTCCACTTCCACTTAATGTGTGATTTGTTGGCACTTCTGCTATCCACGTTGCTCTCCATTTTGCATACAATATTGTATTTGCTTCAAAGTCATAACTATCTACTGATTTTCCGTCCTCGTATACTACCGCTCCATCCGGCGTAGTTGACCATCCTTCAAATAGATATCCATTTCTACTAAATCCACATCTTGGAAGTGTATAGTTTCCGTTATTGTATAGCATTGATAGTGAACTTGTTGTTCCACTTCCT
>CARXKP010000036.1 GCA_949096025.1 uncultured Eubacteriales bacterium | reverse complement strand
TCAGCTGGATAGAGCAATGCCCTTCTAAGGCAGAGGTCGAAGGTTCGAATCCTTCCGGGAGCACCAGCACCAATCCCTTTATTATATGGTGGTCTTAGCTCAGTTGGCAGAGCGCCAGATTGTGGCTCTGGAGGTCAAGGGTTCGACCCCCTTAGATCACCCCATATTTTAACTTTTTATTGGGGTGTCGCCAAGCGGTAAGGCATTGGATTCTGATTCCAACATTGCGTAGGTTCGAATCCTACCACCCCAGCCATATAAAGGGTTGTGGGATTGGCTAACATTGGGGTGTCGCCAAGCGGTAAGGCACAAGATTTTGATTCTTGCATTCGTAGGTTCAAATCCTGCCACCCCAGCCATACAAAACATTTACTTAAAATGTTTTGAAAAACTTTCTTTGGTTTACTAGCTCAGTCGGTAGAGCACTTGACTTTTAATCAAGGGGTCCCGGGTTCGAGTCCCGGGTAAGCCACCAAAAGCATCAGTTTTCTGATGTTTTTTTGTTATATTTAAAAACTAAACTTAACAACTGCTTATTTGCTTGATATTTATATTATTTTTGATATAATAAAATTTGGAGAAAGATATGGAATTACCTATTACTGCTTTTTACATAAAAGGTTTGAATAATGATTTTATAAAATTAGAAATTCTAGAAATTTATGGCTTTCCTGCAGAAACTTCGTTTAGAGGCGGCTATGATATTAAATGCCGTTTAGAAATTTCTTGTGGCATTTATCATTTGTTAACAGATAATTATTTCAGTTCGACAGATGCTTTATTACAATTTTTAGAGAATTTAAACAAGTGTTATAAAACATTAAACGGAAAATGCTCATATAATGTTTACCTACCCGAAAACGATTTATCATTTGATATTCAAGGTAAAGTAACGCTTAATGGTAAATATAGAGATGATATTATGGCTACAGCAAATATTCTATATTTTCAGATAAATTCTGACCAATCTTACTTCATACAAGTTATAAATGATTTAAAAACAGTCGCTAAAATATTTCAACAAGTAAACAAAAAAATAAGAAGTAAAGTTTCAAAACTTTACTTCTTTTATCTTTAAACTGTCAGATTGTTCCCTACCTTCATATTCCTTAAATTCTTTTTCTTCTGCTTTCATTTTTACTCCGTAACACAAATTATAGCATAGATAATTTTTTATTTCAATATAAAAAAATCAATATTATAATTTACAAATATAAAATACAATTAAAATTACTTAATAATTTTTATTCTTACTATTGTTTTTATAATTAATTTATGTTATATTTATTATATAAATAGTGAGGTGTAATATGGCAAATATTCAAGATATCAAAAGTTTTAAAGAAGAAATACATAACCAAACTGAAAAGGTTGAAATACCTAGACTTTCTGTTGATAAAGCTTTACTTGTAATTAACTCTGAAATCAAAAACACACAAGATGCATTTTTATATTTTGCGTCACTTAACCTTTTAAATGCTTATGTTAAAAATCATAGAAAAGAAATATCTTATGGTTTTAAAGGAAAAATCAACCCAGGGATTGACTCAATAATTAATAATGAAATTGAGGGAGTACTTTTCGGTTATGATGAGGATGAAAAATGCACACTTGTTAATGCAAGCGGTCTCCAATTCACTTTCCACGGTATGGTACTCTCAGATCTTCAAAAGAAAGCAAGAAATGTAGATGATACAAATCATAAATATTACACAGTAGAAGAATGGGAAGGCTTGAGATTACAACCTCTCGCAGAAAAAGTATTTGAATTTGCAGAACAACTTGAAGGACTTACAATAGACATTGAAAGTCTACTTGATAATGAAAATGAATTAGAATAAAAAAAGGTGATTAAATCACCTTTTTTTATTTAAAGTTAACAAGTATGTTACTTATATCTCAATCTCTCCTTCATCGTTATCGCCCAAATCTAAATTTACACTATTTGAAAAAGTATCTAAGCTTTGTGGGTCATAGAATGAGTCTTCACATTCGTCCACTGCATCAATCCAATGCAGTGGCAATAAAAATTCGTGCAACTGCAAGGCTGTTTCTATAGGTTTGCTAACTAAAAAATGATTTTCTTCAAGCATTTTACAACCTAAATTTTCAATAGTTTTATACACTTCAGTCATATAGTTTGCCTGTTTTGGAAGTAGTTGATTTTCATTCCAAGTATCAACATCCACAATATAAAATCCACTCTTTCCCTTTATATAACCATTCCCGTCAATGAAAGCAACAAATTTTTTACAGTTTTTAAAATCTTTCATTTTATCCCCCTTTCACTCAAGGTCAAAATCTTCTAAAGCACTTTTATCAAAATCTTCAGAAATCAGTTTTTGATAGGCTTCGCACCCCCGTTTTACTTCATCTATCTGCTTTTGCTCATCAAATGCAAAAAGAGATAACTTTTCTTTATTTATCGGTAAACAAAAAACAATTTTAGCATTTTGCAAGCTCTTATCAACAAACTCTTTAATTTCATTTATATGTTTTTTCTCTGAAGTAAAGTCTTCATAAACTTGAGTTTGTGGTAATCCTTTTTCTCTAGCATAATTTACAAAAGCAAATTCAGTTTCAAGTTGTAAATCGTTTTCTTTTTCTTCACTAACAATAGTTTCATCAACAATTACCTTTTTAGGATAACGTCTTTCAATTCTCTTAATAACGCTTAAAGCATCCTTTTCATTATCACGCATTGAGGTAATATCCTCTGGATTTATAAAAGTTTCATCTTCGTCTATAACTTTTATCCAAGAAATAGATTTTAAAAAATCCTTAAGTTCTAAAGTATTTTCTATAGGACGATAAACTTCAAAGTGATTTAATCCAATTTGTCTACAATACTTACAAAGTTTTTCAATCGCGTTATAAACGCTATCATTATAAATCTCGCTAGAAGGTTTATTGGTATGATTCCAGTTGTCAACATCAGAAATATAAAATAATGCTCTTCCACTTCCTATCTCTGTATTATCATCAAGATAAGCTATAAATCTTTTATTCTCTAGCATATTAACCTCCTCTTTCTAATTGAACAATTTACTTTTCCCTCATTACTTTTCATAAGAAATAATATCATTTTTCTAAAAAATATTCAAGACTTTCTTTTAATTCTTTTGCACTAGAGATAAACAATACATTCATATTAAGCAGTTTTGCCGGTTGCAAGTCCGCAATCTCACTATCTCCCACAACTAAAACTTCCTCTGCCTTAACGCCTTCGTTTTTCATTATATCCTTATAATAGTGTTTTTTTGTTTTATCGTACTCCTCAAAATGATTACTTATAACTTCTTTAAACCACTCTTCTTCAACCCCAATTCTATTCATATATCTTTGAAGATGTGATGGCGATGAGTTGCTTACAATATAAGAATGATACTTTTTACAAACGGTTTTAATAAATTCCTCTTCTACAATCTCATTATCATCAAAAATTATTTGATAATCATTATCCTGTTGCCACTTCCAAAAATCTTTTGTAGAAATATCAAGTTCAGGGTTTTCATCTTTGATTTTATAAATACAATCAACTATATCCCTTCCAGCTATACAATCTTCCCACTCAGGATAATTTTTAGTCACAAAAGCATATTCATCATCTGTAAGCCTTGGCAAAAATTTTCTTCTATTTTTATTTACTTTTGGTTCGATATTGTCAAAGATGTGTTTACCTGAATAAAAAGTACCATCAAAATCAAAAATAATCACCCGTATCATATTTATAATTATATCATATCTACATTTTTCTTGTCAAGATTTAACAAAAAACTCCTATGTATAGCACTTTAAAATAAATTTTTAAAGTTACAATTAAGGAGTTTTTTATAAATTTTTGTTTAATACTATAATTTATCTAATAACCACATTATCTTCACCAAGAAGACCAGTAAATTCATTTATAAGATAATTATTCACATCAACTTTAGCATTAAATGAAAATACACTACCAAGTGATTTGCATTTAATAATTACCTGACTATTACCTGGATATGTTGCAGCAATCTTTTTTACGTTATTATAGATATCAATATCTTTTGTGTCAAATCTTAAGTATACTTTCTTATCTTGTTTTACTTCAGTATTCTCTTCATTCTTTTCCCAAGGAATTATTGATTCAGCAATAACACAAGGGGTCTTACCATCTCTTATAGATATTCTACCCTTAACTGTTACAAGTCCATCTTCAACAACAATATCTTTGTATTTAGTAAATAATTTACTAAACAGCATAACATCGAATGTACCATATAAATCTTCAATGGTAACAAAAGCCATATTCCCAGACTTTGTCATTATCTTTTTAATTGCCTTAATAATACCGCCACCTACAACTGGCTGACCGTCTTGAAGTTGATTTTCCTCTTCTACCTTGGTTTCGTCTTCTTCCTCGTCATTATCGCTATATGAAACTGTATTATCGACAACTGCCTCTTCCTCGCCTTCATTGCCAGCAAACTCATCTGTTTCCACCTCACCTATCATATCTGATGTAAAATTAAATTTCTCATACTTATCAAGATAATCATCAAGTGGATGTCCTGAAAGATAGATACCTACAAATTCCTTTTCAAATTTAAGTAGGCTTTCTTTGTTAAATTCTTTAATATTTGGATAATCTATCTTATTTACAACTTCAGTTTCTTCTGCAAAAGCATCAAAAAATGAGAATTGTCCCATTGCTTTTGCCTTTCTATCAACACTGACAAGTTCCATATACTTAGGGAAAACTTCCATAAGTTGAGAACGAGGATGCCCAAATTTATCAAAAGCACCGCTTAAAATCAATGCTTCCATAGATTTTTTATTTAGTGAATTTGCTGTAACTCGCCTTATAAACTCTTCAAAACTTTTAAACTCACCATTTTTATTGCGCTCTTCGACAATATTATCAATAAGAGCAGTACCTATATGTTTCAAAGCACCAAGACCAAATCGGATATTTCCATTCTCAACCCTAAATTCAGTAACCGATTTATTTATATCAGGTGGATAGATAGTAAATCCTTCTACTCTAGCATAATTTGTATATTTCTTTACAAGATCAGCATTTGTTATACGATTATTAAGAACAGCTGTCAAATATTCGACCTCATAGTGTGCTTTAAGATAACCAGTCTGATAAGTTACATAAGCATAAGCCGCAGCGTGTGATTTATTGAAGGCGTAACCGGCAAATTTAGCCATTTGCTCAAATACTCGTTCAGAAACTGCTTCGTCGTGACCAAGCGCCAAAGCACCTGGAATAGGCTTAAGTTTACCCTCTGGGTCCTGCCAGCCGTGAATAAACTTCTTCTTTTCTGGAGGCAATTTCTCGGGCTTCTTCTTACTCATAATACGACGAACATTATCCGCACCACCTAGACTAAACCCTGCCATAACTTGAAAGATTTTCATAACCTGCTCTTGATAGACAATACATCCATAGGACATATTCAAAATAGGTTCAAGACAAGGATCTTCATATTCTATTTGCTCAGGGTTTTTCTTTCCCTTAATAAACTTAGGAATAAAGTCCATAGGACCAGGACGATAAAGTGAAACTCCGGCAATAATATCTTCGAGGCAGGTTGGCTGTAAGTCCTTCATAAACTTCTTCATACCACCACTTTCAAGTTGGAAAACAGCCTCTGTTCGCCCTGCACTTATCATCTTATAAACTTCTGGATCATCATAATCCATCTTAGTAAAATCAATTTCTACTCCGTGGTCTTCTTTTATGTACTTTAATGCTTTATGAATATCCGTTAGAGTTCTAAGTCCAAGAAAGTCCATTTTTAACAACCCAAGGTGTTCAAGTTCAGTCATATCAAACTGAGTAATCTCATCGTTACCACTCTTTGCCATTGGAACGTGATCAAATACTGGATCTGGAGCAATAAGTACACCTGCCGCGTGCATCGAAATATTTCTAGGCACACCTTCAAGTTTAATCGCCATATCAACAATACGCTTGATTTGTTCGTCATCATCATACATTTGACGAAGTTCTGGAATGATATATTTTTCGTCCTCTTCCTTCCCTGTTGTACCAAAATAGTACTTAAGTACTGGTGGCTTATGTGTAGGTTTTCCTGGGATTTCCTTGGT
Organism: uncultured Eubacteriales bacterium; assembly: GCA_949096025.1. GTDB lineage: Bacteria > Bacillota > Clostridia > Christensenellales > UBA1242 > Caccovivens. The sequence goes on along the minus strand of CARXKP010000036.1, from coordinate 5,032 downwards.
AATTTTATCTACCTCAGAATAAGGGAAACGTAAGACCCTCGCTACATCCTTAATAGCATTCTTTGCCTGCATATTTCCGTAAGTAACAATATTGGCAACGTGGTCAGCACCATATCTTCTCTTAGCATATTCAATAACCTCGCCTCGTCTATCCATACAAAAGTCAACATCAAAGTCAGGCATTGATACACGTTCTGGGTTAATAAATCTATCAAAGAATAGATCATATTTCATAGGGTCAACCTGAGTAATACCAGTAGTATAAGCAACCAAACTTCCTGCCCCCGAACCTCTTCCAGGTCCTACAGGAATATCATTTTCTCGAGCAAAATTGATATAATCCCAAACAATCAAGAAATACTCAACGTAACCAAGTTTATTGATTGTCGTAAGTTCCATTTCAAGACGCTCTTCATATTCCTTTGGTGGAGTTCCATATATTCGGGCAAGACCTTCCCAAGCCATTCTAGAAAGAAATTCATATGGGGTTTCACCTGTATCAGGAATATATTTAGGAATAAAGTTATCAGTCGCACCAAGTTTATCTTCATCAGGAATTAAACTATTTCCACCTTCCGCCGCCTCCCTTAACGATTTGGTTTTGATGAAAACGTTACATTTATTAGCAATTTCTAAAGTTCTGTCAAGTGCCTCAGTATAACCTGGAAGAGTTTCTTCCATTTCCTCATAGGTCTTTAAATAAAATTCATCTGTATCAAATTTCATTCTATCTGGATCATCTATAGTTTTACCAAGTTGAACACACATAAGTACATCTTGAAGTTCACTATCTTCCTTGTTAAGATAATGAACGTCATTCGTTGCTACAAGAGGAATTCCAAGACGCTGGCTCATCTCAGTAAGTTTTAAAAGAACTTCACGCTCTTCAGGAATACCGTGGTCCTGTATTTCCAGATAAAAATCCTCACCAAAAAGGTTTTTAAACCACATAGCAAGTCTGTCGGCCTCATCATATTCTCTTCTCATAATTGCTTGAGGAATATGCCCCGCAAGGCAGGCAGAAAGACAAATAAGCCCTTCACTATGCTTTTCAAGAAGTTTATAATCAATTCTTGGTTTATAATACATTCCGTCAAGATAGGCATAAGAGGAAAGTTTTAATAGATTTTGATAACCTGTATTGTTTTTAGCAAGCAAAATAAGGTGACCGGTGTCACCTCTATTTGTTCTTGATGTCATATCGTGACATATATAAAATTCCTCACCAATTATAGGCTTAATACCTTTCTGCACACACGCTTCAAAAAACTTGATAACGCCGTGCATATTGCCGTGGTCAGTGATAGCTATTGACTTCCAGCCTCTTTCCTTAACTATATCAACAAGTTTTTCAATTCTTGCCAGTCCATCAAGAAGACTATATTCCGTATGCACGTGCAAGTGCACAAATTCTTTCATTATTTCCCCCAATCTTAGTTTTCTTTAAGTATATCAGCAATCTTCATAATTCGTCTAAAACGATGATTTAAACCGCTTTTAGTAAGCTTGATAGTCGATAGTTTTAAAAGTTCTTCCATACTCTCTTGTGGATTAGCAAGTCTTAAAACAGCAACCTCTTGCAAATCTTCAGGTAGACTTTCAAGACCAATTTTTTTATTAATTAAATTAATCGCTGCAATCTGCCTTAAGCTTGCCTCAACCGTCTTGTTTATATTCGCATTTATGCAGTTGACTTGTCTATTAACTGTATTTCGTAAATCCCTCTTTGCCATTTCATCGGATAAATCCATAACACATTTATTCGCCCCAACAAGAGCAAGCAAATCTTTTATTGATTCGCTATCTTTGATATACAACACATAAATCTTTTTACGCATCGCTATCTTGCTGGTTATACCAAAATTTTTAAGTATATCGCAAATGCCCTCTAAAAAACTTTCTCGGTGTGAGGCAAATTCAACGTGATAGCCTGTTGTTGGATTTCTTGACCCTAACTCGCTGAGTTTTATGCTCGATGTTGCACAGCCTACATAGGCACCCTTTAAAAAAGCCTTTTTGGTTTCATCGTCAGCGATAATATTTCTATCAATCTCTCCACCTAAGTTAAACTCACCACTGCTACTTAAAATAGAAGAATCTTTAAGTACCTGTTCAGTAATTTCCTTAGGAAATCTAATTCTATAATAAACAGTTTTATTTATTATATGGTCGTCAGATATCTCAAGTATCAACTTTTCACCATATAATTTTTCAACTAGACCTTCAAGAAAATTATAAATTTCTTTGAAGTCAGTTACTACATCAACAAAAAGTTCGCTTCCATTTCTAGTAATTGTACCAGAAGAATGTAATAAACCCGAAATAAAGGCTTGGGCGCAATCCGCGTCCTCTATGCGCTCTTCTATAATTTCAAGTTTACTGTCTTTGGCAAAACTCAATTAATTATCCTCTTTTTGTTGAAAATTTTGGTATTTTATTTATATTTACTATCTGCGATAATGGAAGTCCTAACCTAAAAATTGTATTCATCGCGTTATTGCATTCTCCAACCCTGTTAGGAGTATGAGCATCGGAATCAACAATGAATTTTACACCTTCTTCTGCCATTATCAAAAGTTCTCTATCAGTAAAATTAATTCTCTTTCCGTTGAGTTCAATTAAAGTCCCTTTTTCTTTTGCAAGTTTTGCAACTGCAATAGTATCAGTTGGACAACCATAATTAAGATGTGTGATAACATCTATAGGATTTTTATCTATAGCCCTTAAAAATGCAGTTGTATTTCTATTTAATCTTTCTTTACTTGGCGAAAATGGTGAGCCAAAATTTGCAAGAGTAAGTTTAAATGCATCATCTATAGAATTCATTTTTACAAGTTTATGATGTCCCATAAGTAGAATATCTAAAAACTCAAAGTCACTTTCTCTTATATCAATATCGCCCATTTGCGAAATAAGATTTGCTTCAACTCCTAAAAGTATATCAACTCCAGTTACTTCTCTAGCATTTAAAATATCGTCTTTAAGATTTGGGATGTCTTTGCGTCTAATTCCATAATGAATGTGATTAAATCCGTGATCAGTAATAGCAATTTGTTTAAGTCCTTTATTTAAAGCAACGGAGGCATTTTCTAAAACAGTCCCCTTCGCGTGCCCGTGTCTTGAATATCTTGTGTGAGTATGATAATCTCCGTATAATATCATTTAAGCCCCCTTTGACTATACAAAGAAAGTATAATCTTTTTTAGAAGATATGTCAATTACAAAAGCCAAAACTTTCAACATTAAATTTATATTAATATTGTAAGTCTTGACTTCGGTTTCTTGCATAAATTTTTATCTTATTAGTACGCTTACTTCAAATCTTTACTATCTAATATAATAGTTACAGGACCGTCATTTAACGCATTAATTTTCATATCTGCACCAAAAATACCTATTTTAACAGTATTTTGAAGGTTTTTTAATGTACTTTCCATAAATTTATATAAATTATTAGCATTTATCGGCTCTTCAGCATCAATAAAACTTGGTCTATTGCCGTGTTTGCAGTCGGCAAAAAGCGTAAATTGACTGACAAGTAAAATTTCGCCACCAATGTCAGCAACAGACAAATTCATTTTATCATTTTCATCGCTAAATATTCTAAGTTTAGATATTTTATTTGCAAGTTTCTTTGCATCCTCTTCGGTATCACCCTTTCCAACACCGAGAAAAATTAATAGTCCTTTTCCAATCTTTGAAATCAACTCTCCGTCAACTTTTAAATCTGCTTTTAATACTCTTTGTATAACTGCTTTCATTTTTCTCTCTTTTATTTATTAAAAATTTTAAATTTAATTAAACATCAATTTCATAGTCAAGTGGATCAATTTTATAGAATTGTTTTTCAAATTCATATAATTTATTTAAATTAATCATCATCTTTTCCCTATCAATATGTTCTTCCACACAACTAGTATATAGTTTAACAAAAGTTCTATCTGGTAGTGGATTTTTTGCGTGTGAGGAAACATACTTATCATAATAATTCTTATCAGTATAAATTTTATATGCCTTTGCAAAAGGAATATCCGCCTCATCATTTCGCTTAGAGTGAAGAGAACGTATCATTTCAAGTAAATTGAAATATACCATATAAAACTCTTTACCATTTCTATCATAAATATTTTTAAGGCTTGCCATACGATTTTCAATTTGCACAAGTTTTAAATCAAAATTCTCATTTAGCTTTTGTCTATTTTCATTATAAAATGTTGCATCTGCCTTTAAAATATTTGCTATAAAATCACCTCTATCATATAAAAAATAAGCATTTTGTTCAAGTGCTACGTGAGAAGGACAATTTTGTCTTGAAAAATTCACTCCTTCTGACAAAAACTTTTCTATTGGCTTTATAAAATATTCTATCTTTCTTCCTTGATAAATTTTTACTCCTCTAGTCGTTTTATCGGCACGATTAACAACAATTAATAAATCAATATCGGAATTATTTGATGAATAACCTGTCGCAGAAGAACCATAAGTGATTATTCCGAGTAAATTATCCTTATCAAGAATTTTAGGCATAATATGCTCTTTAACAAAACTTCTTAAAATATTTTCAACTTCTTTATCAATCTTTTCTACCGGCATAACTCCTCCTGCATATATTATACCATAAATAATATAATTTTCAACAAGTCCGTTTAACTTATATTTATCAATTATAATATTTTAAAATAACTAATTATATTTAAAAAACATAAAAAACACCACTTTAATTTTCAGTGGTGTTTTTTTATAAACTACTTTCTTCTTCATTTTCTATATTTGTAACTTTTTCTTGAACCATATTATCAGTATGCATCTGACTTTCTGCTAAAACTTCTTCATCAATTGATTGTTCTGGAGTTGCTAATTTTTGAAAAACTTTATCAATAATATCATTATAAATATTTTCTTTTGGAGCATTACTAAAAATATTATCAATCATATCAAAAGTGTAAGATAATACTTCTTTAATCATTTCTTTCAACAAATTAAGCCTATTTTTTTCTCCACCAAGAGTTTCATACTTTTTTTTTTTTTTTTT
>CARXKP010000035.1 GCA_949096025.1 uncultured Eubacteriales bacterium | reverse complement strand
CAACCAAGAAAAGTATATCCAGTTCTTGTTGGTTCTGTCGGTAAAGAATAATTATGATAATATCTTACACTCTTTATAGCATAATTTGATGAGTTATATGTATTTCTATATGTTATTGTGTATGCCATTGGTTTAAGGTGTACTGCATAATAATATGTATCATATTGTTTAGTTCCAGTCCATATTGACACTGAAGAACTTCCTGTAGTGGTATATGCATCTGTAAAACCTAAGTTTTCAGTATAAGTTTTACTATCAGGCAAACTATCAACAGAAATTAACCCATTGGCATTTCTTTCAAATCCCTCTGGTGGAGTAAATACAAATTTAAATGAAAAATAAGTTGTATATGGTCCACCTAAAGCACCGCCATCTCTTTTCCCCCATACTTCTGCAGTTGCTCTTCCCGATGTAGTTCCAGTGCTTCCACAATACCAATGTGTATCACCTGACCAGTTGCTGTCTGTATACCAAATAGATGATGTGATAGTTCCTAACGACCCGCTATAACCATTTGTATCAAATTTTCCTTTGTAAAAAGTATTACTACCGTCTTGAGAAAAGTATACGGCCGCTTGATAAGTTTTTTGATGAATAGCGGCATTTGTATTTTCAATAAAATTATTTTTAGTTTTTGAAAAGTCAACTAGTAAAGAAACTCCTAAACTAAGAGAAAGGCAACAAAAGAGCAAAATAGCAAACTTTAAAAATCTATTTTTTCTCATATTTCCTCCTTTGATTAAGATTTTTTAAAGTTAAATAATATTTATTCTTTACATTTTTAAACAATAAGATCTCAGCTGTTTTTATAATTATCTCCTAAAAAACTTTGTAATTTATCACCCAATCGCTTTTTCGTTTTGTCGCTTTATCATCCTATAACTCTATTTTACCCCCCCCCGATAAAATTTGTCAAGAAAAAAAAAATAATAATAAATTAATTTATTTAGTTAACTAAATAGATTAAACAAACACACGGCGACATATATCGTTTTTATTTACTTTGTGTTATTTATGTAAACTTAAAAGGAAACAAGATAAAAAATTTATATTTGTAAAAACTTTTTTTGAAAAAACTCTTTACTTTTTTATTTTTTACTGCTAAAATGACTATAGTAATAATTTTGCTTAAAGCTAAATAGATTTAATTAGGAGGCAATATGAAATTTGATAAGGATTGCGAAGTAATTTGGAAAGATAGAAAAAGACACTTTGGTTTGCCTATCTCTTTCTATAGATATTACATAGTAAAGAAGGAAGGCGAATGGGTTAAATTCTTTAGACATAAAGGTTTTCTTACTTCTGTCATAGATGATATCAATGTTTATAGATGTTTCGATGTTTCGCTCATTGTTTCTCTTTCTGATAGAATTTTTAAAACAGGAACTCTTGAAATTTCAAGTAATGATGCACACTCACCAGTGTTCCACCTTAGACACGTAGCTAATCCTTACAAGGTTAGAGATGTTATTTCAAGTTTGATTGAAATTGAAAGAAAGAAAAGACATATCGGAATTACAGAATTTCAATCTATCAGTTAATAAAATATCTAAAAATAAAAGTCCACAATCTTGTGGACTTTTTGTTTTGGCAAAATTAATCTTTTATGGACTTTAATAATTCCCCTATTCTCGTTACAAAGAACTTTCCTCTTCATCTGCTTTTTCAACAAGCAGTTTTTCTCTTGTCTTTAGTGACTTAATTTGTTTATATATGTCAGGCCAGTTATTTGGAAGTGCAGGTTCTTGATAATAAGCCTTCATTCTCTCATCATTTGCAAAATTACTCATCGTCTTTTCAATAGCAACCTTATGCCCGTACTCTTGAAGACTGTTTAAATAATATTTTAAATAAATAATATAATTTTTCATCGTTTCTGCCGTCAAGCAATCAGGAAATCTTCTATAGAGGGAAGACTCTTTGCTAGTTAAAAAAGTTTCCTGAAAAGAAGTAGGTGTTAAATATTTATTTTTAGTACAAGCAAATCCTTCAATTATTTCGTTCCAATAATTTTTCATATAAGGTTTAGGGTCAATCGCTGCCTTTTGAAGTCTTGAGGCAAGACAACCGTTGATACATTTGTTTATCTCACCAATTTTTTGCCTCAAAATAATTCTTTCAATAAGGTCTTTATTATCTTCACTTGTCAAATCAATTTTGTTTTCTGTTTTACTACTTTTCCAATAAAAAACCTTTGCGTTTGTCAAAACATATTCGCAATGTTTAAGATATCTTTTTTCCTGTTTTAAAAGTGCTTTTATTTCCATATTTAAATTATAACATAAATTACAGTATTGTCAATAAAGAAAAAAGAGGAATTATTTTTCCTCTTCACCTTCCTCTTCAACTTTTTCATATAAATCTGGGAATATATCACTATCATCTGGAAGTTGAGATAAATTTTCCCAAATCTCAGCGTTTTCCTCTTCTAATTTCTTCCTAGATTGAACTGTGCCTCTAAAAGCAAGTAAACAACCCAAACCTGCAAATGCGCTAAGAAGTCCTAAGCCAAGTACGGAAACAGAATAAGCCGTTCTTGATTTTACTATTCCATCAATTTTATCAAACTTTTCGGTTTCATTTATACTTTTTAAATATTCCTCAACGGCAGGTGTTGTCCCATAATATTCAACATAAGAATCATAAACTCCTTTTGGAATTTCGCCATTATCATATTGTTCTTTATATTCTGCCTTTTTCTCCTCTGCGTATTCAAAATAACCAGTTTCACTAATTGCAGACTCAAGTTTGCTATCAAATGGTATAGATCCTAACATCGCCACAGGAAAACTAAGCACAGCGGTCAAAGCTAAAGCAGCACCTGCAATAAATGTAGCGTTTTCTCTCTTTTTAAGCAAACCTATTTTCTCACTATTTGACAAATTTTTCTTATCTTTCATTTTTCTCTCCATATATTATTTCTCACAAAGTATACCACAATAGAACTCAAAATTCAATATCTAATTTAAAAAATACAGCACTAAATCAATGTGCTATATTTATAATTTAAATTAATTTTTGCAGTGCTTATTTAGGAATTCTTCAAAATGACTTGGCAATTTCGCCTCAAACTCCATTACATTCCCCGTTCTTGGATGAATAAAACTTAATTTATAAGAATGAAGGAGTTGACCATTTAACCCTTTTTCTTTATGACCATACACATCATCACCAACAATTGAGTGATTGAGCATCTTACAATGAACTCTAATTTGATGCGTTCTGCCTGTTTCTAATGAAAACTCAACAAGGTCATATTTTTCAAAAGATGTAACCACCTTATAATTTGTAATAGCATATTTCCCCTTGTCGCTTGGTGCCATCTTCTTTCTATCTTTCTTATCCCTATCGATATAACATTCAATTCGCCCTTCGCTATTTTTAAAATGCCCTTCACACAAAGCAAGATAACTTCTTTTAAATTGCTCTTTTTCTGCAATTTGCTTAGCCAATGCATTATGTGCAAAATCATTTTTAGCAACTATCATAAGTCCTGAAGTGTTTTTATCAAGACGATGAACTATTCCTGGTCTTAATACTCCATTTATTCCACTCAAATTTTTAATTCTTTTCAGTAGTCCATTAACAAGAGTTCCACTTTTGGTTGACACGCAAGGGTGAACAACAAGTCCTTGAGGTTTATTCACTACAATTAAATCATCATCTTCATAGACAATTTCAAAATCAACATCCTCTTCTTTCACATCAAGCGGAGCACTATCTTCAAACTCGTAACTTATTTCTTGTCCACTTTTTACTATTTCTCCAGCCTTAACTTTTTCCCCATTCAATAAAATCTGCCCGTTTGAAATCAAATCTTTAATTCTTGAGCGACTTATATCTGTTAACTTTTCAGCAACAACCTTATCAAATCTTTCTCCACCCTTCTCAATTACAAAAACTCCACTACTCATTTTTATCCTCTTTTTTCTCAGAAACTTGAGTAGGTTCTTTATCGTTCTTAGGTTGTAATTCATCATTTTTATCAATAATTAAATCAAAATTATCGTTTTTTTCTATATTTTCAGTGTTTTTTATGTTCTTTTCTAAATTTTGAACTGGCTTTTCTTCTTTTGAATAAAGAAAGAGTATATAAACAAGCATAATTATTATACCGATACTCAAAGCAGCATCAGCAAAATTAAAGACTGGAAAATACAAAAAATCAAAGTTTATAAAATCCCTGACATACCCTAAGAATAATCTATCAATTAAGTTTCCTACTGCCCCACCAACAATAAGACCGGTAGCAACAGCAAAAGTTATTGATGCCCTATTTTCAACTTTCTTAAGTCTGATAATATAGAAAGCGATCATAATTCCCATACCAATAAAAGTCATAATAATTAAAAAAATTGTATTGTTTTGAAGTATTCCCCAGGCAGCACCATAATTTTTTGTATATACAAAACTTATTACTTTAGGAATAACTTTAATATAATCTCCAACATTTGGAATACAACGTGAAATAATGAAAATTTTTGTCAACTGATCAAGTAAAAGAGCAAAGATAAAAACACTGATAACAATCAGTGGCGATAGGTATTTCTTGTTTTTAAAAATATTAAAAAATTGTTTAACCTTCAACTTCCATTCCCTCTGGCAATATTAAAAATAATTTATTTTCATTGAGGGTAATAAGGCGGGCATTTGCACCAAGTACAAAACCATTTAAAAAGTCAATCACCCCATTACAGTCTTCACTTGAACAGCATTCAGTAGAAATAATTATAGCCTTTCCTTCCTTGGAAAAAACAACAAATTCCTTGCATTGTTCTTTTTTCTCTGGATAATATACTGAAATTCCATCAATTTGTTCTGGCCTTGAATTTGCTTTTTTTAGACTATATGTGGCTTTTGTAACACCTTTTGTCTTTTTAGACGTTTTTGGCTTACTTTCACTTTCAAAGCCAAGGATTTTAAATACGCCTCCCATAAATCCCATAATTACACCTCAATTAATAAAAATTAATTTTATACGATTATTAGTATATATAAATTTAACTCTTTTGTCAAAAGTATTTTGATAAATAAAAAAAGGTGCATAATGCACCTAATTATTTATTCTTAAAATATCCCCTGACTTTAAAGAATAAGGGCAATTTATAGTTACTACTTCTTGAACTCTCTTTGCATCATCAATTTCCTCACTTTTTTCATTTAGTATTAATGAAACTTTAATCTTTTTAAGAAAGTTATCATCTGGTGAAAGCACTTCAAGTTCATCTCCAACTTTAAAGCGATTGCGCATTTCTACTTTTACAAATCCGTCCTTTTGGTCTTCTACAACCTTTGCAATAAACACAGAAGTCTGAACAGGCATTGAGTCTGCAAGATATTCTTTATCATTCTCGCCAAAGTAAAATCCTGTTGTATATCTTCTATGACTGGTCTTTTCAAGTTCGTCACGCAAAAGACTTAAATCATTTTTACCATCAAGTGCTCTACGGTATGCATTTACAACACTTGCTACATAATAATCTGACTTCATTCTGCCTTCAATTTTCAAACTGATAATTCCTGCATCTTTAAGTTTGTCAATATGGTCGATTAGGCACATATCCTTTGAATTTAAAATGTAAGTTCCCCTTTCATCTTCCTCTATTGGATATTCATCCTCTCTATTTTCTTCACGGATATAATATTTCCATCTGCAAGCCTGAACACAAGCCCCACGATTACTTTCTCTTCCAGTCAAATAATTAGATAGTAAACATCTTCCCGAATAAGAGATACACATAGCACCGTGTACAAAAGCCTCTAATTCAATATTAGGTAAGTTTTCGTGCAAGCCTTTAATTTCGTCAATATTGAGTTCTCTTGCAAGCACGATACGCGTCACTCCCATATCCGCATAAAATTTTGCAGCCTGAGAATTATTTACATTTGCCTGCGTAGATACGTGAATATTGAGTGATGGAAAATTCTTTCTAATATAGTAAATCATACCAACATCACTTACAATTACCCCATCTACTTTCGCTTTAACAAGTAAAGATAAATAGTTGTCAATATCCTCAAAATCGCTATCCTTTGCAACAATGTTTAGAGTAACATACCCAACTTTACCTTTGCTATGTAAATAATCCATAGCGCCAATAATTTCTTCATCACTAAAGTTGCCAGCAAAAGCCCTCAACCCTAAACTTTTTCCTGCAAAATAAACGCCATCTGCTCCATAATGAACAGCGGTTTTTAGTTTTTCAAAATTACCAGCAGGTGCAAGTAATTCCATAATTTCCTCCTAAAAATTAAAATTTTTATTAAAAATTATTGATTTTTCATTGTTTTTATCAATTTTTTATATAATTTTTCTATTTTATAGTTCCAAATTCAACATTTGGCTTTGCTGTCAAATCAAGTTCTGCAAGTCCTCTTCCATCTCTTATCATATAGTAAGCCATTGAACCTATCATTGCTGCGTTATCAGTACAATACTTAAGTGCAGGGCTAAAGAAGGTTAGATTATTTTCTTCGCATAGCGCTTGCAATTTTTCTTTAAGTCTTGAGTTCGCTCCCACTCCGCCTGCAACTACTAAATTATTTTGCCCACTATTTTTGCAAGCTCGAACTACTTTAGAAGCAAGTTCACTTGTTACACTTTCTTGGAAAGAACAAGCAATATCTGCCCTATTATACTCCTCCTTTCTTTGGATAAAATTGTGAACTAAATTTACAACTTCAGTTTTAATTCCGCTAAAAGAAAAATTATATGTGTTTTTCAAACTATCAGCAACTGTAAATTTATAAATATTTTTTCCTTCCTTTGCAAGTTTGTCAATTTCAGGACCTCCAGGATAAGGAAGCCCTATAACTCTAGCAACTTTATCAAATGCTTCACCAATAGCATCATCAACAGTGGTACCAAGCATATCAAATTTATTATAATCTTCAACCTTTAATATAGCAGTATGCCCACCACTTACCATTAAGCAAATAAAAGGTGGAACTAAATCTTTATGTGAAATATAATTCGCAGCAATGTGCCCGTGAACGTGACTAACCGCAATGAGTGGTACTGCTAGGCTATATGCAAGTCCCTTTGCAAAATTCACACCAACAAGTAATGCTCCCATAAGCCCTGCACCATAAGTAACAGCAACCGCATCAATCTGTTCCGCTTTTATTCCCGCAACATTTAAAGCCTCTTCATAAACATTTGAAATAGCAAGGATATGATTTCTTGATGCTACCTCTGGAACAACACCACCAAATCTTCTATGAATTTCTATCTGCGTGGCAATAATATTTGATAAAACTTCTCTGCCATTTTTAACCACAGCAATACTAGTTTCATCACAAGAACTTTCAATAGAAAGCACAATAATATCTTGTTTTTGCTTTAATTTTTCAAATTTTTCCTTAATTTTATCAAAATAAGCCATATTTTCACCTTTTAATTTAATTTTTAGCAAATTAAATATTTTCTACACTAAATAGTTTTGCAAACTCCTCACAACCATTTAAAAGTTCGTCAAAATCCCCAGAGTCAATAATCTTGCCATCATCAATAAAGTAAATTTTTTGTGCGTTTTTAATTGTTGAAAGTCTATGTGCTACAGTTATAACTGTTCGGTTTCCACTTAAATTTTGTATTGCCTCTTTAACTTCTTCTTGTGCAAAATTATCAAGACTTGATGTACTTTCATCAAAAATAATAATCTTACTATCTTTAAGAAGTGCTCTAGCAATAGCAAGTCTTTGTTTCTGACCTCCAGAAAGTTTTACTCCATTTTCGCCTACTATACTATCAAGCCCCTGTTCAAGTCCTTGAACAAAATCATATAGACTTGCCTTTTGAAGGGCGTTCACAAGTTCTTCTTCCGTTGCATCTTTTTTTGCAAGTAGTAAATTTTCACGAATTGAAAGGTTAAATATATACGGACTTTGATTTACTAGGCTAATATTTTTTCTAAGACTTTGTTTACTTAAGGTCTTTATGTCTTTCCCGTCAATAAGTACCTCACCTTCTTCACATTCATAGAGCTTTGGAATAAGAGAAACTATTGTAGATTTACCAGCACCACTTCTTCCAACTATCGCAATATTGTCGCCTGCTTCAACTTTAAAATTAATACCCTTAAGCACCTGTTTTTTCTTAATTTCAGGTTTTTCTTCTTTTTCCTCTTGATTTTTTCGTCTTTTCTTTTTATTTTTATCATTTTCCTTGTCTTTTTCAGTAATTTTATAAGAAAAATAAACATCTTTAAATTCTACTTCCCCTATACACTCTTCAATAACTTCATTACCAAATTTTTCAGTAGGAAATTTATCTTCTTCAAAAAGTTCAATAATTCTATCGTAAGAGACCCTGAAATCAACCGCCATACTCAAAATATTGTTAAGATTGTTTGACATTCTAAGAAAAACATTTCTATTTTGGAAAATGTAAAGAAACGCAACCATAGGCATAGCAAATTTTTCAAATATGAAAACAGCAAGTATAACTATGCAAAAGGCAACCGAATTTGAAAACACATTTTTAAGAGTTCTAAGCCCACCTGCTTTATAGTTGAATTTTAACTTTTTACCCTCAAGCCCCTTGTGCATATCTTGGGTTGTAGATTTCAAACTTTCCTCAAGATCTAACGTTTTAATATCAAGTTGAGAACGCACAATTTCGTTAGTATATGAATAAACCTTATCGTTAATATTGCGAATTTCCTTTCTGTTTTTCTTAATCCATCTATTTCTAAAGTAATCAAATAAAACAACAATAACAAGGGTTCCCAATATAAACAAACCAATATAAACATTAAATGTCATAATATAAACAAGGATTACTACGTTAGTGACAAGGTCGCAAACTATTTCAAAAATACTTGTAAAAACTCTAAAAACCTGTTCAGAATCATTTAAAACTCTTTGAACAAAGGCACTAGCACCACTTTCACCATAACTTTCTGCTGAAATTTCAAATAATCTAGCAGTTAAATCCCTTTTAATATCAACATAAATATGACTAGTGACATAACAATAAATCATATCAAGCGGATAATTTAAGATATTTATAGCGACATACATTCCACTACTTATTCCAAGATACTTTATTGCCAAGTGCAAATCACTAAGAGTTACTGCTTCAAGTCCTCTTGCGGCAAATATAGACGAGTAAAATACCATAACATAAATGCCAATATTTAAAATAATGTTAAGTATAACTAACGGAATATATTTTTTTACATATTTTAAGAAACTAAAAGGCTTTTTCGCTCTTTTCTTCATTTTTTCTCCTGTGTTTATATCTTTTTTAGATATTCATTGATAAATTCTTGGATATTTCCGTCCATAACTGACTGGACATTGCTATTTTCATAACCAGTGCGATGATCCTTGACGAGAGTATAAGGACAGAATACATAACTCCTTATCTGACTTCCCCACTCAATCTTTTTCACTTCGCCTCTAATGTTTGCAAGTTTTTCAAGTTCTTCTCGCTCTTCTTTTTCAGCAAGCTTTGAATATAACATCTGCATTGCCCTTTCCTTGTTTTGAACTTGTGAGCGTTCTATCTGGCAGGAAACTACTATGCCTGTTGGGATATGAGTAATTCTAACCGCACTTTCAGTCTTGTTAACATTCTGTCCACCAGCACCGGATGAACGATAGGTATCTATTTTTAAATCTTCACTTCTAATCTCAATATTAGGATTTTCATCCATTTTTGGCATAACTTCAACACTTGCAAAGGAAGTATGTCTTCTAGCATTAGAGTCAAAAGGAGAGATACGAACAAGTCTATGGACACCCTTTTCCGCCTTTAAAAATCCATAAGCATTATCACCAGAAATCTCAAAGGTAATTGATTTTAAGCCTGCTTCATCACCATTTAAAACGTCAAGCACAGAAATCTTATAAGCAACACTTTCACAGTACATCCTATACATTCTATATAACATTTCCGCCCAGTCTTGAGCCTCCGTTCCGCCAGCACCAGCGTGAATGGTAATTATAGCATCATAAGAATCGTATTTCCCTTGTAAAAGAGTTTGAATCTTTGCCTTTTCAACTTCCTTTTCAAGTTTATGAAGACTTTCTTCAACATCACCATCAAGAGAAGAATCGTGGGTCTCTTCAATGAGTTCAACATAAGCCTTGCAATCATCATAAAGCCACCAAAGTAGTTTAATTAGATTTAGTTTACCTTCGATAGACTTAATCTTCTTCCCCACTTCCAAAACTTTTGCCTGATTTAAATAAAATCCATCTGCAGACTGCTCATCTTGAAGTGCTTTTAACTGACTAGATAAATCCCCCTTGTCAAAGACACTCCTTTATAAATGTAATTTCATCCTTCATTTCTCCAAGTCTAACTTTAACATTATCAAGTATCATAATTGCTCCTTTAATATCACTTATATTACAATAAATTAATTACCTATAAATAATAACAAAACATAATGTTTTTGTCAATAAAATTTTATTTGCACAAAATTAGCCTTTTCCTGCATAAATTAGATTGTATGCAACGATATTCTTTGCACGATAAAATGAGGAGGTTTAAATGTCATTTTATATAAACAATACAAATCCCAATAGACCTGGCCCAATGACAGGGAACCCTGTAAATGGGATTTGTGAAAAAGTACTTATTGAAACAACAAAGGTTTTTGATGCCTGCGTTACTCAAACAACAGAAACAGGAGTGATTTTACCACTGTCCGGATTTAATCCTGCTAACCCTGCTCTTCCACTTACTTACATTTCCGCTGTAAACCAACTAGGAAGCGAGCCAACAGTTACCGATTTGGTTATTGATCGAATAGATAATTCACCAAATTATGCTAACGTTTCTATGACTATTACTGTTCCGATAACGGTCACGTATAGGGATGCAAACGGAGTAATAGGAACAGCAACATCTAGTATTACTGTTCAAAAATGCAGTATGTTATTTGTACCACAACCATCACTTTCTCCGGTAGATATTAAAGTAAACGCAGTATTCTCAAGTCAAATCGGCACTTTTACAGGAGATAATACATTTACAGTAACAGGATGTTTGCAAATAGTAGTTAAGGTAACAGCGGTAGTTGATATACTAGTTCCATCTTATGGATATCCAGTACTTCCACCTTGCCAATCTTGTCAAACAGGAAGCGTTTGTCCAGCACTAGACAACTTACCACTATATCCTACAGCAGCAAATACAACAAGAATTTAAATAATTATATTATAACTTCATAAATTCAAAAAAACATTAATAAATCTATTTAATTATTAAAAAACACGAAAATCATTAAAAATTTCGTGTTTTTTTTGATTTTTTTACCACTTTTTATTTAATTATATCTTAACATAAATTTTTAAACGCATCATTTACTATGTCATCAATCAAAAAATCAAAAGAAGATTTTCCATTTAAATATAATAGATATTCAATATTTCCATTCTTGCCCTTTATTGGAGAATAAGTTAAATTTGAAATAGCAAATCCATAAATATTAATCTCTTGTTGCACTTCTTTTAAAAGTTTTTTATGCAAGTTTTTATCTTTTATGACTCCCTTATATTTTTTAGCAATATCTTTTCCGCATTCAAATTGAGGTTTAAAAAGTAAAACGCATTCAATATTATTAAATAATTCTTTTATCTTTGGCAAAATATGTTTTAGAGAAATAAAGGATAAATCTCCCACAACAATTTGAGTATCACTACACTCATCTTTTGACAATGTTCTTATATCACGCCCTTCCATATTTATAACTTTATTATTACAAGCAATGCTTTTTTCAAGTTCTCCTTTCCCAACATCAACTGAGTAAACCTTCTTTGCCCCCGCTTCTAGCGACACCTCTGTAAATCCGCCGGTCGATGCTCCCATATCAAGCACAACCTTATCTTTAAAATCTAATGCAAAAAAATCAATAGCCTTAAGCAATTTATAAGCACCTCTCGAAACATAACTTTTGTGTTCTATTATAGTAATCTCCTGATCTTCTTCTATAAGCATTGATGGTTTTGTTATAATCTTGTCATCAACCTTTACTAGTTCTTCCTCTATTAATTGTTGAGCCTTACTTCTAGAAAGAGAATATTTGGATGAAATTAATATATCTAATCTTTTTTTCATAACAAGTTTATTTTACCTAAATTTTATTAAAAAAGCAAATGCAAAATTATAATATATTTAATTAATAT
>CARXKP010000034.1 GCA_949096025.1 uncultured Eubacteriales bacterium | reverse complement strand
CCTTATTATATAAGGGAAAAACATAATTTTTCGTATAAAATTCAAAAAAAATATTTTTTTAATTTTATAAAATATTAAAAATAAAAAATGTGATTATATTTAAATAAAATTTGCTATTTATACTTGACATTTTTAGCGCGCTTTGATATTATCGTATTAATAATAACAATAAGGAGTATTATGGAAGACCGACAGAATATTTTTATTATAAAAGAAAAAGTGTTGCAAGAAAACTTTGAAAAATACTCTCGACTTGGAAACATTTGTTATCCTATGAAAACCAATTCAACCCTGCCCGTTTTAACAATACTTAAAGAGCAAATTGAATGCGGAGAAAATTATTTTTCAATTAGCAATTTAAAACACTTTACAAAACTTTACAATTTAGGTGTTAGACCAAATAAAATTATATTAATTAATACCATTGCCACTAATGACATAGTAAAAACTCTTTACGATAATAATGTTCGATTTTTTACCTTTGATAATTTGACGGCACTCAGCAATTTTTCTAAATATGCTGATATAAAAAAATGTAAATTATTTTTTAGATTATCAGTAAATGAGGAATTTCATTTACATTCTCACATTGGTGCGAATTCGGAAGAAATTAAACAGATGATTAAATTTATTGAAAAATATAACATAGATTATGGAATAAGTTTCTATCTACCAAAAGAAATAAATAATAAAAATAATTCACTAAAAAGAATGCTTAAATTTATTGAGAAAAAGTTTTCTAAAGATAATATAAAATTTTTAACTATCGCCGGCATTAAAAAAGCAACCTCAATAAATGAAAAATTGATAAAAAATATTAAACAATCCCTGCAACTAAAAACTGTATTTTTAGAACCAGGCGAATATATGTTGTATGGAGCAATTGATCTTAAAACTTCAATCGTAAGATTTAAATACGGTAAAAGAAAATCATTAATTCTCAAAAATGGTATTTTTAGCGGTATGCTTGACAGAGTGCTGTATAATAAAAAATTCGATTTTATCCTTACCATAAACGGCAAAACTATTCATCTTTCACCTCATATAAAATTTGGAATGACTAAAATTTATGTTTATGGCGGATCTGGGGACTCTGTCGATTATTTAGGCAAATATTATATAGAAAAAGAATTTGCAAATTTATTCAAAGAAAATCAAGAAGTAATCATAAAAAATGCAGGTGCATATTTTGAGGAATTTTACATACCTCACGGTGATGAACTGCAAATCGTATATGATATAATAAAATAAAAAGGAGAAATTTATGAAATTTAAATTATTTAGTGTTGTAGTAGGAAATGAAGCGTGTATTGCTTCCTGCCCTTTCTGTGTTTCTGGTTGCAAACCAACAAAAGAAAATATGGTTAGTCCAAAAGTAAACTTTAGAAACTTCCGCATTGCCTGCAATTATGCAAATAAATGTGGTGTCGATACTGTTATGCTTACAGGTAGAGGTGAACCTCTCTTATTTCCAGACCAACTAACCGACTATCTTAGCGAACTCAGCAAGTTCAACTTCCCTTTCATTGAACTTCAAACAAACTGCATCCTTGTTGCAAAAAACAAAGAAAAATATGATAGTTATCTAAGAAAATGGTACGAACTTGGCCTTACAACAATTACAATTTCAGTTGTAAGCCATAGAAAAGAAGTTAACCAAAAAATATACCAGCCAGAAAGTGACTATATCGATCTTCCAGACCTTATATCTTATCTTCACGAAATAGGCTTTTCTCTTAGACTTACCTGTGTTATGTGCAAAGATATGATGGATACAACCGAAGAAATACAAAATTTTATCAATTTTGCTAAGGATAATAAAGTTGAACAAGTTACTCTTAGACCTGTAAATGATGAGTTTAGACGCCAATCTGCACACGATTGGATTATAATAAATAAACTTACCGATGAAAAGAAAGAAGAAATTAGAGCTTATCTAGATAATGTAGGCACTAAACTTCTTGTTTATAATCGTATTGGAACCGTTTATGATGTTAATGGACAAAATGTAATGTACTCTCTGCCACTAAATATCAATACAAGAGATGAAAATCCTGAAAATGGTAGACAACTTATTTTCTTCCCAGACGGACATATTCGTTATGAATGGGAAAAGGAAGGAGGTATTCTTCTATGAAAGTATATAATAAACAAAGTTCAAAACCAATTTGTGATGAAATAAAAAATCTCGTTGAAAATCTAAGAAAAGAAAAAAACTTTGTTGCAAAAGATTACATTGAGCAAAAAGCAAACTTACTAAACGCCTATATGAGTAAATTCAATTTAAAATCTTGTGTTGTTGCTGTTAGCGGAGGAATAGACTCTGCTGTTGTACTTGCTCTTGTCAATTATGCTTCAAAAATAGAAAACTCACCTATTAAAAAAATAGTTCCCTTGCTTCTCCCAATAAAAAAATCTATTGGTGTAACTAACCAAGACAAGGCAACAAGTCGTGGGGTAGAACTTTGCAAGGTTCTTGGATTAAAACCACATATTATTGACCTGTCTGATATAAATCAACTTATTAGAAATACCCTTGAAAGTGAAATAGGCATCACTGGGCAGGCTTGGGCTATTGGACAACTCGGACCATATAGTCGTACACCTGTGTTATATTACACTACTAGTCTTCTTTGCCAAGAGGGGCTTAATGCCGTAATCTGCGGAACAACAAATCGTGATGAAGGAACTTATCTTGGTTATATTGGAAAGGCTTCAGACGGAATGGTTGATCTTCAATTAATCTCTGACATTCATAAATCTGAAGTATACAAAGTCGCAAAGGAGCTTGAAGTTCCAAAAAGTATTATTGAAGTAACTCCAAGTGGAGATATGTACGATAACAGAAGCGATGAAATGGTATTTGGCGCTCCTTATGATTTTGTAGAATATTACTTAAACTATATTAACTTTGAGGAGGATAAAAAAGAAAAAATTTTTTCCTCACTTTCACAAGAAGCAAAAAAGCAATTTGAACTTTATGCTTCAAATCTTGAAAATCTGCATAGATATAACTTACATAAATATATGTCAAAATCCCCTGCTATTCATCTTGATTTATGGGATTCCTCTGCAAAAGATGGCTGGGAGAATTATCATAGAATAATTACTGAAATTATGAGAAAATAAAAAAAATTATTATAATAACTTAAAAAATAATGGAAATTAACGAAAATTTATTAAAAAAAATCAAAAATGATAGATTTTATAGCAAAGTTTACGAAAAGTATAAAGATTTTAATCTTTTGATTGATGCTGGCTTTATTGATAGCCAAGTGGAAGCAAAAGACTTTTACAATCTCAATCTTTTAACCACTCCCGTTGGAAAACTTCTGCAAAATTTAAACAATGTAAAAAATCCAGTTGTATTGCTTTCAACTGGAGGTTTTTTGCCTATTCACGAAGGACATATTAATATGATGGAACTAGCAAAAGCCCATCTTGAAAAACTAGGCTGTACTGTTTTAGGCGGATATTTCTCTCCTTCGCACGAAGATTATGTTTCCACTAAACCTTATTACTCCTCTACTTTAGGTCAAAGAATTATTGATTGTCAAAATACAGTTAAAAATTCTAATTGGCTTATGATTGATACTTGGGAAAGTATTTATGTTAAAAGTTATATAAACTTTACAAGCGTAATAGATAGGCTTGAAAAATATTTACAATTACACGTTGATAAAAGAATTAAAGTCGCTTATGTTTTTGGAGCTGATAATGCTTATTTTAACTACTGCTTTGAAGAAGACGGCATAGGCATTTGCATTAACCGAAATACTAAAAGTGAAGATTTTTATTCGGCAAAAGCGAAAATTATAAGCAAAAACTGCATTTTTATTGAAAATTTTGATGAATCTTTTAAATTGTCCTCTAGATTTATAAGAAACAAAGAGGACAATAACAATAATGTCAGTTCAAAACTTGAAGGTAATTTTTTAATAAGAGATGAGGAGTTACTCCCCTTTGATAATTTTTTAAAGGTGGTCAATAAAGATAATCTTGAAAAAGCAAGGCAAACTTTTAAAACTGGATTAATTAAACTCTATCAAAAAGAGTTTGGAAAAAATGTTACAATAATTACTCGTGAAGTTTCTAAGCAATTAGAAATGGCAAACAATATCCTTAAAGATAAAAAAACTATAAGTCTTGATAGTTATTTTAATGGCACTTATAACCTTTCAATCAGTCGTGAATTTGATATTTCCTCTCCTCAATTTCATTATAACCGTATGCTTTCAAGAAGTGGCTTGCCACCACTTGAAGAACAAATAAAAATTATAAAAAGCGGAGAATACACTCTTGTTGATGATGATAGTGTAAGCGGTTCAACATTGAAAAGCGTAAAAGCGTTATTGCCAAAAGATATCAAAATTAATGATATATTTCTTCTCTCTAGCCTTTTAAAAGAAAAATACTTTGATGTTGTAGACTTAAGAGATTTTATTGTTGGCGCTAATAATAGTGGGCTTGTTACAAAACTTCCAAATAGAACTATCGTTCGTTCTCCATATATGCTCCCTTATGTTAACTTATCTACTAGGGCAAGCATACACCCCGATAGCCAAATGGAATTTTCAATAAATCTATGGAAATTAAATTTAGAATTTTATAAATCATTAAAAGTAAAAATTAAATTAAAAGATTTAAATAACTCAGTTTATTTACTTATGAAAAGCATTGGCTTTAAAGATGAAAACACTCTTGAAGATATTTGCCAATGGCATTTGACAAGTCTACTCGCCTGTAAATAGCCCTTATCTTAAAAGAAAAATTAAAGAAATTATTGACAGTAAAGATAGGTTTTGATATACTTATAAAGTAAAAACCAAATAAGAGGTGAAATATGAAAAAATATTACTTAGAGAATATGACTCAAAAACAAATTCGTGATTTCTTTGTTGAAATGAGAATTAGCCAACGTGAAGATATTGAAAATCTGCCATATTCGATATATAATGGAAAACTCAAGGCTGTTCACGGAAAAACTAAAAATGGCGATGATATTGTCACTGAATTTACTGAGTTTGAACTCATTAAAATATACAATTCCGATCCATCAAAATATGATCAAAAGAAATTTCAAAACTATATGTGCAACACCCTTGAAAATACAAACTATAAAAAAGATCTTAATGAATATTTAGATAATCATTATAATGAACTATAAATTTTAATTTAAAACCAAAGTTTTACGCAATTTAACTAATTAAAAATTCGTCAAATATTTGGTTTTGCGTGCTGATGTGGCTCAGAGGTAGAGCATCACCTTGGTAAGGTGGGGGTCGCGGGTCCGATTCCCGCCATCAGCTCCAAATAAATTTAATTTTTTGAAATTTAAAATTCTACGCTTAATTATATTCACTTCTAAGAGGTTTTTAATGTTAAATAATAGTGGTATGATTACTGTTGCTGATACAAAAAATAAATATATATTTTGGGATATAGATGGAACTCTTGCTGCATATAGGTTTAATGACCACGTTGGAGATCCCAATAGAACAAATAATGGTATGTCTCTTGAAGAAATAGAAAAAGGTATTTTTTTAGAAAGATTGCCTTCAAAATTTATGCAAAGAGTAGTTTCCGAGTGTCAAGCAAAACAAAATATTATAATGTCACATTGTCAAGTGCAAAAAGAAATGGATGATAAAAACCTTTGGCTTGATAAGTATTACCCTAATATAACAGAAAGAATTTTAACTTTTGAAAATATCCCAAAATATGAAAGTATTTTAGCATATTGTAAAAATAAAAATATTTCTCTTAAAGATTGTATTTTTATAGATGATGTACTAGCGCATTTGAGAAAGGCAGAACAAATGGGAATAAAATCTTATCATATTTCAAGCTTTTTAGATTGGAACCTATAAAAAAATATCCTTTTTAAGGATATTTTTTGTTATAGAATTATTCAGCTTCTTTTATCAATCTTCTCAAATCATAAAGTCCATCGGCTTTTTTATCTTTCATCATATATGCTATCTTAAAAAGATGTTTTGCAAGGGTTTCAAAACCATCCGTTCCTACTCTAGCATTTAGTCGATCTACTCTCCAGTCATTTATCAAATCGTCATATAAAAGATGAGATTCTATTGTTACAATTTTCCCAGTTTCTTCAAGAACTCTTTTAGCAACTACTTTTGCTGTTTCGCTAGGAATCTTTTTAGTTTTATAATGTGTTTCAACAAGTTTAATATTATCGTGCGACTTTGAGTACTCTACAACATCATCAATAAATTTTTCTATTTCAAAACGAAAGTTTCCTCCCCTGAAAATAGGAATAACATAGCTTGCTTTTTCAAGATTTGCAAGTTGCTCATCACTTACCCCAGACGTTCCGCTAATTAAAACTTTATTTTTTCTTACTGCGAAATCCAAAATTTTATTAAAGACATCTTTATGTGAAAAATCAATGATAACATCAAATTCCTCTGTAATACTATCAAGTTCATCAAAAGTATAATACTTTTTTATTTTATTATGGCAAATACCTGCTACAATTTCAACATTATCATAATCCTTTATAAATCTTTCCGCTTGCACACCTGTACGCCCTGTAATTCCGCTCCATAAAATCTTAACTTTATTCATTTATATCTCCTTTATATATTTTAAATCTTCAATCGCTTTTGGCGCATTGAAAAAGCCATTTCCAACAGGATAATAAACTGCGAAGCAATCAAAATCTCTATCATCAATTTTAAGGTTTATTATTTTTTTTCGTTGCTCGCTAACACTTATTTTTCTGTCCAAAATAATGCTTGAAATTTGATTACCAAATAATACTATTTTTCTTGGATTAACAAGTTTCACCTCTTCAAAGAATAAATTTTTATATTCCTTAAAAACACTATCTGGAAGCTGTCTTGCATCATCTTGAGTGCATTTAGCAAGGTTTGTAATATAAATATTATTATTTGCAACTTCCCTAAATACCTCTTCACAAAAATCAGTTGTCCAGTCATAAACTTTCATATTTTGTATTTTATTATTTAATTCCTCACTAAAAAGTCCTGCTTTTGTTAGAAATTGCCAGATTTGTTTAGTCCCTAACCATTGATATCGAACTCCTGTCCAATTTTTATCAGTTGCGATATTTCGTGCTGTAGGATTGATAAAAACAAGACATAATTCTGGGTTCTTTTCCTTTCCCCCTCCATAAACAGAGTTTCTTTCTTTGCTTCCAAACTTTTCTTGCAATATATCATATTCTTTAATAAGTTTTTCTTTTGTCATTGTATCTCCTTAAAGCCATTTCTACTCCAAAGCCAAAGAGGAGTATGTAAATCTATTGGTCTATACTTACTTCCTTTTAAAATATCAAAAAATCTTTCAGCAACTATCTTTTGAATATCGTTTTTTGTCAAATCTTCCTTATTAATAATTCCAAGTTTAACACTTGCTTGTAAAATATGAGTATCTGGAGCAACCGTTAAAGCATCTAAATTACAGAATTTAATATCTGTATATTGATATAAAACATATAGCCAGTAGTTGCAAATTTTGTTTCCAGATAGATATGGAAAATCCTTTTTATGTTCTACTTGTATAAAATTTCTAATTTTATTAACATCATAATCACAGTTTTTAAATAATAATCTAATATCACCGTCAAAATAATTTTTAATTGTAAAACAAAGTTTCATCCAAATTTCAGTTTGCTTATTCTCTTGCAAGGCGAGCTTATATTTAGTAAGTGCTTTTTTTACTTCACTAACTGAACTATCTATTACTTCATTAATATTAAAAACAAAATTAGTCGTATTGTCTTCAAAAGTATTTTTTGCCCCTTCCCAAAGTTTATATGAATTCCTTTGATAATTTAAAGCCATAGGAAGTGTAAAATATAAATAGTTTTCGTTAGATGATTTTGACAAGTTTGGATTATAATCCTCTGGCATAAATTCTCCACCCAGTTTTTTCTCTTTCCAAATGCAATACAGTTTGTCAAGTTTATCAAAAATTTCATTATTCATATCACAATTAACCTTGAACTTATTATACCATAAACAAAATGTAAAAGTCTTTTTTTTCACATAGTTTTAGAAAATTTTGACAAAATTAAAGGTACTTTCAACCCAAAACAAACCTAAAATTATAAATGTTATTGACAATTAATATCATAAATGATATTATTTAAGTATGGATAAATCAAAAATTTATGTAGATGCTGAAGGACTTTATGAAGTTTCTTTCACCATCGTAGACAATAAATTAAAGCCTTATATTGTCATTCCTCAAGACAAATTGAATGACAAGGCTTTTTGTACCTGCGCCGAAAACTTGAATAAAATGTTAAAAGTCGAAACTGTAAATGGTGAAGAATTTGACTTTGCTAAAAATAATGGCGAAAACATTGTTATCTCTATTGGTAAAATGAAAGTAGGTTCGATTGAAGGTTATCAAAAAATGGGCGAATATGTACCTCCTCTTCATTTCTACGATTCAAAATTTCACCTCACGACTTTTGAACTTAAAATGTTATCTCAGGGTGTGGTTCAGGACGTTGGAAAATTAGATATTCCTTTTGATAGATCGGATGATGATAAGAGTGTTAAAACAGACCTTCATACTCACTTCACTGGCGTTCTTTATGGCGAAACTCTTATGAACATTGGACTTCAAAACGATGTAAAGTATCCTGGATATTTGCTTGCAAAATTAGGCGTTGACATTGAAGCCCTTTCTAAAGGCGGAATGGAAGAACACGAACTTGACGGGTGCAAGCCTTGCTTTAGTTTAAGAGATTTGCTCGAATATGATAATTCTACTGGTGAAATTGGAAATAAAAAATTATATAGCGATATACTTAAATCACTTTCTATCTCACCAAATGAACAAAACACTTTTAAAGATATGGACGGCATATATGATTGCAGATGGCCATTCTTTAGTTTTAAAGAAAACACTCCAGAAACAGAGCAACTTTTTAAAGATGTTTTATTCAATATCGGTAGACAGTATGCGGAAAGCGGAGTTACTTATACAGAACTTGCTATTACAAGTTTAAATCCATCAAGCCCTCACGTCTTTGAATGGATGGATAAATATCTGCCTGAAATAGAAGAAGAAACTGGAGTTCAAATCAGATTTCTTGCCGGAATGGTGCGTTCTGCTAGCCAAGATAGAATGGGTAATAATGCTGCAAACGTATTAAACGTTGCAAAATCCCCTTATGTTGTTGGTTGCGACTTCCTCGGTCACGAAATCAATAGTACTATGTACTTTGAACAAACCTTACGAGATATGGCAAGAAATGCAATGCTATATGACCCTTCTTTTGTAATCAGAGTTCACTCTGGTGAAAGTGCTGTTCACCTTGATAATACAATGAATGTATTTGAAATCATTGAAGATGAAATGAGTAAACTTCAACAAGAAGGTAATGTTGTTGAGTTCCCAACCGTGAGAATTGGTCACAGCCTTAATGGTGTTACTGACGAACTTATCGATAAATGCTTAGAGCACGGAGCAATAATTGAAAAGAATTATTGTTCAAACCTTTCTCTTAACAATATCACATCACTTGATGATGCTGTAATTAAAAAATTAATTGATGCTGGTGTTAAAGTAGTGCTTGGCTCTGACGGTCCTGGAATTTATCACACTGATGCCAAACAGGAATCTACCCTTGTCAAAGGTGCTGGAGTAACCAACGAAGATATCTTAAAAATTCTAAATACAGAAGACGAATATATTTCTTCTCGTCAACAACATTTTGATAAAGCAATGTCAGATTATCAGAAGAAAATTTCTAGATTTGGGAAATTTGCAGACAAAAGCACTGCAATTACTATGTCTCTTTCATCAAGCGAAAATGATAATGTAGTTGACCTTTCTGTTTATAAAGATTTATTTAATAAACAAAAGAAAGTTGAAGAAAATATGCAAAGTCTAAGAGAAGAATGTGCTCTCAAAAAGATTGCTTTCAATTCTAGCAAATTTGAAGATGCAAGCAAAGATAAAAAACCAATCTTTATCTTTGGTCACGAAACTGATGAAGATATTGAAAAACTTACCCCTGAGCAAAAAGATGCGCTTGCTCTAAACTTACAAAAAATTATTAAAAATAACGACTTTGAAAATTCTTATTTTGTAATTAATGCAGAAAACAAAGGTATATCTAAATTATTTATGAAGATATATCAAAAAGAGCAAGAACAATCTGACCTTCAAATGCCTGACATATTAGGTGTTACCATTCCAGATAAAGCAGGAGATGATAGTTTACTTCCTGTTACTGCCCTAAGAGTAAACGAAAGACATAAATCAGAATTTGATATTGATAGAGAAGTTGGTCCTCGTTGCGAAGAAAAGAATGGAGAAATGTTCTTCTTTGGTGGTGGAGGCTATGTATCTGATATTATTACAACCTGCCATAACAAAGGTTTAAATATGTATCTTGATACTTCTG
The DNA here is from genome assembly GCA_949096025.1 of uncultured Eubacteriales bacterium. Taxonomy (GTDB): domain Bacteria; phylum Bacillota; class Clostridia; order Christensenellales; family UBA1242; genus Caccovivens. Next base: position 1,727 of record CARXKP010000034.1, on the reverse strand, counting down.
CAGGCGGAGCATCTGCTGATAAAGCAAATCAATATCAAATGTATACGCAAAATGCTGAAATTCTCAAAAAGATAACAGAAGAAATAGATTTACCACCAAATAAAGACAAATCTCAAATCGACAAACTTTTAAACTGCGATATGGAATTATAAAGGGAGTTAAATATGAAAAAAGAAGAAATTGACAGAGAACAAATTTTAAAATATTTTTCTCAAGCCCTAGTACTTAAAAACAAAGTTGTTTCTGAAAAAGCCCAAATGCTTGAAATGTATGACGAAGAAGGTTTTTTAAAGCCAAGATATAATTCAGAAACTGCAACTAAAGTTATGGACAATCTTGAGAAAACTGCATCAGAATTTGAGGAGGCTTTCGCTAGCTACAAAGGTTGCTTTAATATTTCATTAAAAGAATATGCAGAATATGTTGCAGAATATTTAAAGAAAAACTATTCAGCAAGGACTGCTTTAAAAATTGAGAAAATACCAAACAGTGAGTTTGTAGTTGTAAAATTAGAACTTAAAACAGAAATTCCTGAACTTGGTCTTGGAAAGAAAGATTGTATCAACCTTGCAGTTATTGACAAGAAATTTAATGTTGCTAAGACAAATATATTAAAATCATTTTTTTCATCAAAAGGCAGAGATATAAAGATCCCTCTCCTTCACTATCGTTCAGAGGACAGTGTACTTCTTGTCACAGAAGAGAAAAATGAATATAGCACAAATGAATTCCTTAAAATAACTAAAGATTTTATGGAAGAAAATTACCTTCCAAACGATTATGAAGCAGACTTTGAATAAAAATTATTCAAAAATTGATTTTTAAAAACTAATAAAAATCCAATACTAATTGTATTGGATTTTTTAATTTATTTCTTTGTTTATTTTTGCTCTTCAAACCATTTTCTAAATTCAAAAAATGGACTTACATAACCATCATTTCTATTTGCCCTTTCTTCATCATTCATTTCCGCCATTGTTTTAGTGCAATTTCTAGGTATAAAAACATACCATAAATCAGACCATTTTTGAGAAGTTGCAATTCCCCTCTTTTCTGTAGTAAGTTGTCCGTAAGTAGTTCCAAAAAACTTTTTCAACTCTTTGCCGTCAAAATATGCAAGGCATTCTCTAAAATAACACTCTCTATCTTCAACACCTTTCATTTTTTCAAGTAGTCCCTCAACTCCAAATTTTTCAAGTATTTCTCTTTTCGGAAATGCCCCTGGGAAGTTTGGATTACCTGGATAATTTGGAATATAAAAACCTGCATCAAGTGCTATACAAGGTTTTTGTGTCTTTTTATAAGCTTCTCTTACTTTATACTCCGCAATATATTCAATATCGTTAACTTCTGGCTCAACAATATCAAAATCAATATTGAAAAGTTTTACATCATCATCAAAGTGCTTTTGCGCTGATGCTAATTTACCTTTGTTGCCAGTTACAAATATAATTTCTTTCATATCTTTCTCCGTTATACATTTTATCATAAAGATGACATTTTTCAAACAAAAATATCTTTAAGTATTTATCTCTACACAATTTCTTCCAATTAGAAAATCTATTGATAAATCTAGATATGAGGCAATCTCTACTAAGTTTTGATATGTTGGTATTATACCACTTCTCCATCAGTCAAAACTAGTTTCAGAAAAAGATAAGACTTTACAAAACTTTGAGATTGTTATATGCTGATTACGCAATTCTTTTGTTAAAATAGGAAAGAAA
>CARXKP010000033.1 GCA_949096025.1 uncultured Eubacteriales bacterium | reverse complement strand
ATTTAAAAATTATTTTTTAATAACAATTAGGTATGTTATACAAGTTCTATGTGTTTAAAATCTTTCTTTGATGATTTACGGTAAACAATAAGTTTATTTCCTATTACTTGTACAGGTTCAGCACCTGTTTGTTCACAAAGTAGCTTCATCATTTCTTTAGGAGAAGAAGTACTGTTATTTAAAACTTTAATCTTAACAAGCTCACGTGCTTCTAATAAACCATTTAAAGTTTCTAAAGAATTTGCAGTAAATCCCTCTTTTCCTATCTGCATTACTGGCTCAAGAGCATTTCCAAGCCCACGCAAGAATGCTCTTTGTTTTGTTGTAATCATTATAACTCCTTTTAAATTATTTAGTCAGAATACTCAAAAATTGCATCTTTAATTTTAATAATGCTTCCATTTTTAAGCCCTCTTTCTTTAAGCATATCTATAATCCCCATTGTTTCCAATCTTTTTTGAAAATAAGCAAATGAACGAGTATCCGATAAAACTATTCCTCTTGTAAAATTATCTATTTTACCACCGCTAATAACAAAGGCTCCTTCGTCATCTCTGCTAATAATAATACTATCTTTGTCTTTTATATCAAAGTCAAATTTTTCAATTTCAAGAGGTGGCTTCTTTGGTATTTTACTCAATAATTCTAGAACTTTTAACTTAACCTCATTAATCCCATTATAGGTAACTCCTGAGATCAACATATATTCTACGCCAATTTCTCTTTCAAAACGCTTTATTCTTTCACGCAAAACATCTTCTTCCAACAAATCAACTTTTGATAAGAGTGTAATTTGCGGAGTTTTTGCAAGTTCATTACTATATAAACTAAGTTCATTATTGATATCTTTATAATCTTCTATAAAATCTCTTCCATCACTCTGAGAGATATCCACAAGATGAAGTAGAAGTCTTACTCTTTCGACGTGTTTTAAAAAGTAATGTCCTAGTCCCTGCCCTTCGCTTGCGCCCTTGATAAGTCCAGGAATGTCTGCTACTACAAATGTTTGTCCTTTTACTTCACAAACACCTAAATTTGGATACAAAGTTGTAAATGGGTAATTAGCTATTTTTGGATTCGCATTAGAAATTACAGATAGTAATGTTGATTTACCAGCATTTGGAAAACCAATTAAGCCAACATCAGCGATGGTCTTTAATTCAAGAATAACATCCCTTGCTTTAGTTTCTTCTCCAAGTTGCGAAAAGTGAGGTGCCTGTTTTATAGAAGATTTATAATAAGCATTTCCGTGACCTCCAGCACCACCTTTAAGGGCTGTAAAGGTCATCCCGTCTTCATATAAATCAGCAATTACTTTTCCGCTTTCTTTATCAATCAATACAGTACCGCAAGGAACTTTTATTATTTTATCAGCACCTTTTGCTCCTGTTTTTAAACGCTGAGAACCATTTAAACCATTTTCTGCAAAAAACTTTTTATGAAACCTAAAGTCATACAATGTATTTAAATCTTTCGTAGAAACAAAAATAACATCTCCACCTTTTCCGCCTTCTCCACCATCTGGTCCACCATTTGCAGTTTGAGCAGTATGCAAAAAGGAAGCGGAACCATTTCCACCATTTCCTGCTTTGATATTTATTGTAGTTCTATCTAAAAACATTTCTACTTCCTTTATTTGCTGCATATTGTATTTATTATTCACATACTAAATACAAAATATAGATTTTATTTGTTTACACAAATTTGTTTAAAGGGACAATCTTGACATAAAGGTTTTTGAGATTTACAAATATAACGACCGAAATGAACCAATTGAATATGCAATTTACCCCAATCCTTTTTATCAAATTTTTCCATCAATCCTCTTTCACAATCATAAGTCTTATCCGTTTTTACAAAACCAAGTCTATTAGATACACGAAGTACGTGCGTATCAACCGCAATCGCATCTCCTTTAAATGCTTCAGAATAAACTACGTTTGCTGTTTTTCTACCAACACCTGCAAGCGACTGTAATTGAGTTAAATCGTTAGGAACTTCTCCATTAAAATTATCTATTAAACTTTTACTCATTGATAAAATATTTTTCGCTTTGTTATGATAAAAACCACACGAATGAATTTTTTCTTCTAGTTCTTCTTGCGAAAGAGTCAACATTTTTTGAGGAGTATTATATTCCTTAAACAATTCTTTTGAAACTATATTTACTCTTTTGTCAGTACATTGAGCTGATAAAATAACTGCGACTAATAATTCATAATTATTTTTATAATCTAACTCACATTTTGGATCTGGAAAAAGAGCATTTAATTTCTCTATTATTTCCTTTGCTTCCATTAATTACCTCATAAGTGGGAATAATACAGTATCTCTTACATTTGGTAAATCATAGATAAATTGAATAAATCTGTCAATTCCAAAACCTAGACCTGATATTGGAGGCATTCCGTGTTCCATAGCAAGTAAGAAATCTTCATCAACATCCATAGTTTCATCATCGCCAAGCGCCTTTTCTTTAAGTTGATCTTCAAGCAATTTTCTTTGAAGAATTGGATCAACAAGTTCTGAGTAAGCCTTAACAAGTTCTGCCCCACCTGCCACAAATTGGAATACGTCAATAATTCTTTCATCTTCGTCATTTCTTCTAGCTAGAGGCATAAGGTATGCAGGATAATTATATATAATAGTCGGATTTACAATATCCATTCTAATTTTTCTTTTATATAGGAAGTCTACCAAAGTTCTAACAGTTCTACACTCTTCAAGTTCTTTTTCTGAATATAACCCCCTTTCAATTACCTTACTTTTAAGTTCGTCTACATCTGTAATTGCAAGGAAATCAAATCCAAGGACCTCACGCAATCTTTCAATATAATTAATTCTTGGCCACTCACAATCAAACTCAATTTCCTGACCTTGATAAGTAATTTTTGTTGTACCTAAACAATCTTTTAATACTTTAATTATCAAGTCTTTATAAAACTTTAAGTTATCTTCAAAATCCCAGTATGAAGCATACCATTCAACTTGTGTAAATTCTTGTAAATGAAATGGATCCATACCTTCATTTCTAAAATCTTTTCCAAACTCAAATACTCTATCAAATCCAGCAGCAATACACTGTTTGAGCCAAGTTTCTTTTGCAATTCTTAAATTACATTCCATATCCAAAGCGTTATGGTGAGTAAAGAAAGGTTTTGCACTTGCTCCTGATACACTTGTTTGCAATATTGGTGTTTCAACCTCAATAAATCCGTTATCCTCTAAATAACGACGTACAGATGATATTAATTTACTTCTTGTTAAGAAAACATTCCTTGAATTTTCATTTGATACAAGATCCAAATATCTTTGTCTATAGATAGTTTCTGTATCACTAAGTCCGTGAAATTTCTCTGGAAGCGGTCGCAATGTTTTTGACAAAAGAACTACTTTTTCTGCTTTAACAGTAACTTCTCCAGTTTGTGTTAAGTAAACCTCACCCTCAACACCAACAAAATCCGCAATATCAACCATTTTTTTATAAAAATCATAAGCAGTTTCATCAAGTTCATTCCTACCTACAGAAACCTGAATTTTAGCATTTATATCTCGTATTTGTATAAAGCCAAACTTCCCCATTACTCGTTTAAAAATTATTCTACCAGCAATTTTTACTCTTTCTCCAACTTTTTCTCTTGCTTCTGCAATAGTACAAGTTCTTTCAAATTTATTTTTATATGGTATTTCACCCATCTCTCTTAAATCATCTATTTTCTTTTTTCTAATATCTACTTCATTTGATAGTATTTGTGTTTCCGCCATTTGTGTAATCTCCTTATGAAATAAGTTATCATAAAAAGAAAAATAAGTCAATTAATTGTATCTATTTTTATAATAATTATAACTTTTTAATACTTTGTTTAAATAGTTTTTAGTTTCATTAAATGGTATAAAATCAAGTTTTTTTCCATCTTTAGAATAATGCTTATCTTTTAGCCAAGCCCTTACATTTCCTTGACCTGCATTATAAGCACATATACCAAGTTCCATATCATCAAAATAATTTATTAAATATGACAAAAAATAACTGCCTAATTTCAAATTATAATCAGCTTTTTTAAGATTTTCCACATCGTAATCTTCGTCTAATTTGTTTGCAATCCATTCTGCTGTTGATGGCAACAATTGCATTACTCCTATAGCACCTTTATTCGACTCTACCTCCTCTCTAAAATTACTTTCTACATTTGCAACCGATGCAATTATAGCACCATCTATGTTAAACTCTTTTGAATACGTCATTATTTCTTCTTTATATTTCATCGGATAATTGTATGAATAAAAGCACCCTATAAAAAAAGTTAAAATAATAGAGCATATAAGCAGACTTAGTATAATAAAAAAAACTTTCATATATCTATTCTATTTATTTAGTTAATAAAAATACATTATAAAATCTAGTTAATATAAAATCATCAAGAGACTCTTTGATATGAATTTCTACTTCCATCTTGAATAATTAAGTAAAAACCATCAAAGCTCCTAAATGGTTTTGTCTCTATACATTTTTTTACCACATCAAACATTCTTTCGTGAAATCTTACAGATATTCCACACGATAAACCTGCATCTTTTGGAGTATTTACTACCGACACACGAAAACCTAGTGAATTAAGCATATTTGCAAGATACAATGTTTCATTTCTTGAACGAAATACTGCTAAATAAAAACACATAATTCCTCCCTTTCCTGCACAAATTTCCCTCAATTACACTATATTGTAATTATAAAGGAAAGTTTACCAATGATCTATTTAGATAATAGTGCATCTACATTTATTAAACCAAAAGAAGTTATTAAAGCTGTTAATGACAGTTTGCTATATTTTTCAGCAAATCCAGGTAGAAGCGGACATAAAGCAAGTATTAAATCCGCAATGAAAGTTGAAGAAATAAGAGAACAAGTTGCAAATCATTTTAATACACCAACCTCTCAAAATGTTATATTTACAAATAATTGTACTAACGCGTTAAATATTGCAATATTAGGAAATGTTAAAGAAGGCGGTCATATATTATGCACTGAAAATGAACATAATTCTGTTCTCCGTCCTCTTGAGCACCTTAAACAATTAGGCTTAATAGAATACTCAATAGCCTATCAACAAAATCCACACGGCATTACTTTAGACGATATAAAGAAAGAATTAAGGCATAATACATATATGGTTATTTGCAATCATATATCAAATGTTAATGGTTCTATATGCGATATAGATGCTATAGGAAATTATTGCAAAAATAACAACTTAATTTTTCTTGTTGACGGAGCACAAAGTTGTGGTCATTTCAAGATTGATATACAAAAAAGTAATATAGACTTTCTTACAATTGCTGGTCATAAAGGTTTCTATGCTCCTCAAAGTATAGGATGCCTAATAATGAATGATAAATATAAACCAAATCCCATAACATTTGGAGGTACAGGAACAAATTCTTTAGAGTTAATTCAACCAGAATCATTTCCAGAAAAATTAGAAAGCGGAACTATTTCTACACCATTAATAATGGGGCTAGGAGCAGGTATAGATTTTGTAGAAAAAAATTTTAATGAAATAAGAAATAAATTGGATGATTTAACTACCTATTTAAATTTTGAATTAGAAAAAATAGGTATTAAATGTTATACAGAACCAGAAAATTCTTTTGGAGTCATTGCATTTAATATAGGCGATTTAGATTCTGGAGAAGTGGCAAGCATTTTAAATGAAAAATATGATATCTGCGTAAGAGGTGGCTATCATTGTGCTCCAATAAAACATAAAGCTCTTGGAACCTTATCTCAAGGAGCTGTTAGGGTTTCGATTTCTTACTTCAATACATTTTCTGAAATTCAAAGACTCATTTATGCAGTAAAGCAAATCAAAAAGCATCTAAAATAACTTATAAAAAAGGCTATTATGTTATTATTTCATAATAAATACATAATAGCTCCCTTTATATAATTTATTTTATTCTTTAACTTCTTTTTCTGACTTTGGAACAATACGCTTAAGGTCAATTCTACCTTTTTCATCAATCTTGATAACTTCAATTTCAACTTCATCACCAATTTTGACTACATCTTCAACTTTTTCAACTCTCTTATTTGAAAGTTTAGAAATATGAATCATTCCTTCTTTATTTCCACCAAATTCAACAAATGCACCAAAATTCATTATACGAACAACTTTACCATCATACACATCGCCTACTTCTACTTCTTCAACTATGCCTAAAATTATTCTCTTTGCCTTTTCTGACATTTCACTATCTTGAGAAGCAATGAATACAAGTCCATTATCATCAATATCAATCTTAACGCCTGTTTCATCAATGATTTTATTAATCATTTTTCCACCAGAACCAATAACATCTTTAATCTTGTCTGGATTGATTGTAAATGAAATAATCTTAGGTGCATACTTAGAAAGTTCCTTTCTAGGTTCTTTTATTTCTTCAAGAAGTTTATTCATTATAAACATTCTTCCTTCTCTAGCCTGTTTAAGAGCAGTAGTAAGAATTTGCTTATCAATTCCTTTAATTTTGATATCCATTTGAATAGCAGTAACACCCTCAGTTGTACCAGTTACCTTAAAGTCCATATCCCCTAAGAAATCTTCAAGTCCTTGAATATCAGATAAAACAGCAACCCTATTTGTTGTTTCATCTTTAATAAGTCCCATAGCAATACCAGCAACTGGTCTCTTTATAGGAACTCCACCATCCATAAGTGCCAATGTTGAGCCACAAACAGATGCCATTGAAGATGAACCATTTGAAGACAATACTTCAGAAACAAGTCTAAGAGCATAAGGAAATTCCTCTTCATTAGGAATTACAGGCTCTAATGCTCTTTCTGCTAAAGCACCGTGACCAATTTCTCTTCTTCCTGGACTCTTAATTCCTCTAGCTTCGCCTGTAGCATAAGCAGGCATATTATAATGATGAACATAGCGATTTACTTCTTCATCGTCAATTCCTTCAAGTTTTTGCATATCTGAAACAGTACCTAAAGTCAATGTTGTAAGAACTTGAGTTTGTCCACGAGTAAATATAGCACTACCGTGAGTTCTTGGAAGCACCCCCGTATCACACCAAATTGGTCTTATTTCTGTAAGTTTTCTTCCGTCAGGTCTTACTCCTTTATCAAGAATTTTTGCTCTTACTTTTTCTTTTGTCATTTTATATAAAACTTGTCCAATCATTTTCTCGCTTTCAGGGAAGATTTCAGCAAAATGTTCTTTCACATCTTTATCAACTTCCTCTTGGCGAGCAGATCTTTCTTGTCTATCAAAAGTGTCAAGAGCATAATCAAGTTTTTCATCTGCATATTTTCTTACAGTTTCATTGATTTCATCTGGAACGATGTCATATACAAGATTTTGACATAAAGGCTTACCTATTTCTTCTTTTACTTTTCTTTGAAAAGCAACTATTTTCTTTATTTCTTCGTGAGCAAACATTATAGCATCAAGCATAGTTTCTTCAGAAACTTCTTTTGCACCTGCTTCAACCATAAGAACAGCCTCATCAGTTCCTGAAACAGTAAGACTCATTAATGATTTTTCTCTTTCTTCCGAATTTGGGTTAATGATAAATTTACCATCAACATACCCTACTTGAACAGAACCTGTTGGTCCCATAAAAGGAATATCCGAAATAGAAAGAGCAAAACTAGAGCCAAGCATAGCAAGTGGTTCTGGAGCAACATCAGGATCTACAGAAAGTGCAGTTGCAACCACACACACATCGTGATAAAAGCCTTTTGGGAAAAGAGGTCTAAGTGGCCTATCAATAAGCCTTGAAGTTAAAATAGCCTTATCAGCAGGTCTTCCCTCACGCTTTTTAAATCCCCCAGGAATTTTCCCTACAGAATACATTTTTTCTTCAAAGTCAACAGAAAGTGGGAAGAAATCAATTCCTGGTCTTGGCTCTTTTGACATAGTAACATTAACCATTACAACAGTTTCACCACATCTTACAAGACAAGAACCATTTGCCTGTTCACAAAGTCTACCAGTTTCAAAAGAAACAGTTTTCCCTCCAATTTCAATATTATAAATTTTTGCGTCTTCTTTCATAAAATCTCCTTAAATTATAAAATTACTTAAAAAAGGGAGCAATAAAAATCTCCCCCTATTATTTAATTATTTTACCTCTCTAATGCCAAGTTCTTTAATAAGTTTTCTGTATGCTTCAATATCTTTATCTTTAAGATAAAGTAAGAAACCTTTTCTCTTACCAACCATTTGTAAAAGTCCACGGCGTGAATGATTATCTTTCTTGTTTAATTTCAAATGTTCATTTAAGTGGTTAATTCTTTCAGTTAAAAGAGCAACTTGAACTTGAACTGAACCAGTATCATTCTCAGAAAGTTGAAATTTTTCAATAATTTCTTTCTTTTCCATATTTTCCTCCTATTTTTATTTTTCTCCTTAAGCGAAGCAAGAAGTCAGAAGGTGTCTAATTACTGCGCCATAAGGTTAATCGACTTAGTAAGTATAACATATACACAATTATTTGTCTAGTGATTTTTATAAATTTTTATGTTAAAGTTTATTTATAAAATTCTCTCTTTTTTTCAATCATTTCATCAATTCTAGAAATATAATCCTCAATAAATTTAACATTTGCTTGTCTTTCTATTCTATTTTCAAGATTAAATACTCTTTTACTAATCGCTCCAGCACCGATACCAATAATAGTATTAGTTTCTTCCATACTTTCAATATTAAATACACAAAGATAATCATCTCTATAGTATCCAACATTTTCAAGTCCCTTTAATTGATTTTTTTGTCTATAAAGGTAATAGGGTTTATAACCATTTTTACCAAGTTCAACTTCAGCAAAATCAACCATCTTATCCACATCTTTATCATCAACAAGAGTTGTCTGATCTCTAAGCATCGCCCCATTTTTTATTGACAATGTGTGAACTGTGATATTATGAGGTGCAAGTTCTAGTAAAGTATTAATTGTCCTTTTAAATACACCTAGTTTCTCTCCAGGAAGACCTGCAATAATATCCATATTCACTACAAAATCACGTTCTAATGCCAAAGTATAGGCTTCAAGAACTTGACTATTTTTTTGTTTTCTTCCTATTCTTTTAAGGGTTGCCTCGCAAAAAGTCTGAGGATTTATAGAAAGCCTAGTCACTCCGTGTTTTTTAAGAACATCAAGTTTTTCTGCAGTTATGGTATCGGGTCTACCACACTCTACAGTAAATTCATTCACAGGAAACTTCAATTTACTCAAAAGTCTATCCAACTGTTCAGACGATAAAACCGATGGCGTACCACCACCAATATAAATATTTCTTACAATATAGGCTTTTTTGTCTATAATTTCTTTTATACTTTCAATTTCTTTAATAAGACAAGAGATGTAATCATCTACAATATTCTTCACTCTTGAAATCTCACTCGAAATAAAAGAGCAATATAAGCATCTTGAAGGACATATTGGAATATTTACATAGATATCAACTAAGTTATCATTTCTAATTATTCCCTTTTGATTTTTTAAAATTTGTCCTACAAGCCTTGCTTTTTGATTAGAAAGATAATAATCTCGTGAAAGAATTTCAGGTATTATATGTTCTTTTGCCTCACCATAAGAAACTAAATCCCTAGCAAATTTAGTTGGTCTTACTCCAGTTAAAGAACCCCAAGGCAAAACTATATCATATTCCTTAGAAACAATTTTATACATTTGGTTTTTCACCATTCTTTTTTTATAAGACTTTTTTCTTAGCGGTGACAAAGACTTTTCTAAACAATAGTCGAAAGTAAATTCTTTTTCTCTTCCATCTCTTTTTAAAGTAAACTTATTGTGTATAAGATCTCCTTCTTCTGCTTCAATATGATCAATCTCATCTTGATTTTTTTCAATACCAAAAAGTTTTGCAAGATCAAAAAGTTCAATAGAATAATCCTCTACATTGGTATTTATTATCATCTTTCACTCCTGTATACATTTGTAATATTCTTTAAATTCTTAATAGAAGTTATAATTTTATTGAGTTCTTCTTTGTTTTTTACATCAACAACTAAAGTACACAAGAATGTATCTCCGGTATCTTTGGCATCAAAACCCTTGATAGGTATTTTTAAGCCCGTAATCAAGTTAGTAATTCTACCAATGTTATTATCCGATTTAATTGCTACAACTTTTATATTTGCAGTAAAAGTTGCATCTTCTTTATTTTGCCACTGTGCGTCTATCAATCTGTCTTTTTCAAGATAATTTAAATTTAAACAATTACTTCTATGAATAGTAACTCCTCGACCTCTTGAAATATATCCTGTAATATCATCACCCTCAATAGGACTACAACATCTAGCGAACCTAACAAGCATTCCACTATCACCATCAACAAGAACTCCATCTTTATTGCGTTTCAAGTGAACCACACTCTCAAGTTTTGGAAGTTGTTTATTTTCATTTTTATATAAAGTAACAAATCTCATTAGTAATGCTGATGCAGTTAGAGAACCTGAACCAATAGAAGCATAAAGTTCATCTATGGTTTCCATATTATATTTTTTAAGAATCTCAGTAAGATAATTATCCGTTAAAAGTTGTGAAGAATTATAACCTTTATCTTGCATTGCTTGATTAAACATTGTTTTTCCAAGTTTAATATTTTCTTCTTTAAGTTCATTCTTAAAAAATGCTTTTATCTTACTTCTTGCACTTGCAGTTTTTATAACTTTCAACCAATCCCTTGAAGGTCCTTTAGAATGTGGATTTGTGATAATTTCAACAATATCTCCATTATGTAAAGGAGTAGTAAATGGTTTTAATTGTCCATTAATCTTCGCACCTACGCACTTATTTCCAATATCAGAGTGTATTGCATAAGCAAAGTCAATCACAGTTGAACCTTGTGGAAATTCCATAACTCTTCCCTTAGGGGTTTGAACAACTAAAATACCTTCATACAAGTCGCTTTTTAAAGTTTCTATAAAATCTTCATTTGACATTTTTTGAGCATTGTCGACAGTCTGCCTAAACCAAGTCATTCTTTGATCAAAAGCATCTTGTTTAGTTTTTTTCTCTTTATAAAGCCAGTGTGAATAAACTCCATATTCTGATTCTCTATTCATTTCAACAGTTCTTATCTGAACCTCAAGCGGATGCTGATTTTCAACAATTATAGTCGTATGCAAAGATTGATATCCATTAGGTTTTGGATTAGCAATATAATCCTTAACTCTACCTTGCATAGGTTTGTATATACCGTGTATTCTACCAAGCACAGCATAACATTCTTCAACTGTATTTACTATAACTCTCATTGCAAGTATGTCATAAATCTGACTTAATTCAAGATTTCTATTATGAAGTTTATTAAATATTGATGAAATATGTTTAATTCTACTCATAATTTGACCATCAATTTTTAAATCATCAATAATAGCCTGCAACTTTGCTTTAGTAATCATTAGTTGTTTTGAATTTTCTTCTTCTTTACTCTCTACCGCAATTTTTAATCTATTATATTCCTCTGGATATTCAAGTCTTATAACATTGTCATAAAGCATTTGCTTGAGTTTATCAAGTCCCAAACGTTCCGATAAAGGTACGTGAATATCTCTAACCTGCTTAATAAAAGATTTTTGAGCATCGTCTAAAGGATTATTTAATATAGAAATATCATAAAAAATTCCAAAAAGTTTTATAATTACAACTCTTAAATCTTTCCCCATAACAAGGAATAATCTTTTTATATCTTCAATTTCTTCGCTTGGAGTTAGTTGGTTTAAATCTTTTATCATCTTAAAATCATAAACAATTTCTTGTTCTTCTTTTGTCAATCGTTCTAGTAATATCTCTGCTTTTTGAGGTTCAACTTTATAATATTGATACACCAAAAAAGCAAACATTGATGTTTTGTCAAGTTTCATATTAATAATAAGTTCAGCAATACACTTGATTCTAGGGAAATTCATATTTCCGCTAAAAATTTCTTTAATAATCCCATTTTCATTTTCATCAAAAGTATAAGACTTCTCAAGAAGGCTTGTAATCTGCTCTGCCATATTTTCCATTTTTTGCCTCTCCTTTTAACGTATCTTTTAATAGTATAAGCTTATTATAAATTTTAGATTGTGAAAGTTCAACTTTAACATCACTATTTATCTTGATTATGTTTTTAT
>CARXKP010000032.1:10393-12866 GCA_949096025.1 uncultured Eubacteriales bacterium | reverse complement strand
ATCTCTATCCAATAATAAGGAGCGTATTATGAAAATAAATGTTACATTACAAAATCTTACGAGTTTTACCAACCTTGAAATTGATGATAAAAAAAATGAAGCAATTTTAAATGGAAAGAAAATCGAACTCGATATTCCACCTTTTGCAAGCAGACTTCTTACAATCATCTCATCTTGGGAAGAAAAAATGGTAAACTACTTCATTATTGATGGAGAATCATATTCTGTAAAAGTCGAAAAGGACGGTAAAGTTTATGAATATGAAGGAAGAAATAAATTCCCCAAAAACTACCGTGACTTTATCAATCTTTTAAAATCTAACGGGATATGCTAAAACACGGACTTGAAGGAGTTAATCTTAACAACCCTATCGAAGATAAACTTCCTCAAATAATTGAATATTTTGTTAAATTTTACGGCGAAAAATATCGTGAAAGAATTAAAGAACGATTAAATGATGCCGTAATCCTTTTTATTGACAAGGCATCAGTAAATAGAAATGCAGATATTAAATCTCACTTTTCAAATATTAGAACAAATCTTATGCAGACATTTAGAGAAAAAGTTAAAGAAAATACCGATGCAGTTTTTTATGAAAATAATTCTTTAGGTTACCTTAATTCTAAAGAACTTGACACTCTTTCAAGATGGAAATATAGAATATATAGCATAGATTTAGAAAACGTAACTAATTTTTTAAAACATTTTGATAGAAACTTAAATACAGAAACATTGGCAAAAGCACTTAAAAGCGAAAGAATGGAAGAAATTTATTCTTTTTTAAGTAAAATCGATGATATATATCAAGAATTTAGAGAGGATTTAATTTATATTGAAAATGAAAAAGAAAAATATTTAAACGCTTCAAAAGAAACTAAAGGATTGACTTCTCTTACAAGAATTTATGATGAAGAAGCAAACAATTTACTATTTCAAAATCTTGTTTTAAACTTTAATTTACCTATTTCTGCTCAAAGTAGAGCAAAATTTGATGAATTTGCTCCTATATATCTTGATTTTATCAATAAAAACTCTAAATTTATTATTAAAAATGATATTGATCACCTTTTACCTTTTTTTGATTATATTAACAGTTTTTCTAATTCTCAACAAATACATAGGACTTTATACGATTATTTAAATGACATCACTTTTATGGAAAAATTGCTTCCTGAACAGTTAAAAACATCACTTGACAAACTTAAAAGAGAAAAGGAAATTCAGTTAACTCCGATAATAAGTGGTAAAAGTGAAAATCTTTCTAAAATTTATAATGGTGATTTTATTTTAGAGGATGCTATTCTTGCACACATTAATTCATACATAAATATTTCCTCAAATAGCAAAACTGCAGCATTTATGATGTCTGCACCATCCTATTCAAACAAAAAGCAATCTGCCATTTGCGTACTTGGCACTTTCTTTCAGTTATTCGATTCACATCTTGTTCACGAATTCAATCACATTATTGAAATGGATTATGTGGTTGAAAATGGCTACTTTAAAACCAAATGCGGTTTTGATTATGATAAATGTTCAGTTGCTGGTGGATATAAAAATAGTTTATCAAACTGCGAACTTTTAAATGAAATAGTTAACGACTATCTTTCACGGAAAGTTCTTAAGCTTATGCAAGAGGATAATTTCACTATAGGTCACAGAAGTGATTCAGGCTCAACATATACAAAAGCCTTTCCACTTCTTTCACAGTTCATAGAAGATAACATAGAAGATATAATCGAAGCAAGAATGAGCGACACCCCTATGCTATTTACTCAAAAAATAGGCAAAGAAAATATCGAAACATTATCTAACGCAACTTCCAACCTACTAGAAATATTAAAACAATTTCCATTCTACTATGCAGAAGCAAACATACGAAATATTTTAAATATCAATGGAGAACTTGATTTGTTCTCAATAAAACCAGACAAAAGATTCTCAAATAATACAAATGATATATTAAAGTGTTTTAACGATGTAAAAAGTGTTATGGATAAAATCAATTTAAAAAACAATGAAAATAGTATTCAAATTGATGAAAATATAGAAAAAAATGATTAATTATATTGTTCGGGGAGAAAAAATGATAAAACACGGACTTGAAAAAATCAATATAGAAAACCCTATTGATAAAAGCCTTCCAATGCTTATCGATTATTTTGTTAACTTTTACGGTGAAAAATATCGTGAAAGAATAACTGATAGACTTAATAGTGCTACCTATGTTTTTACTGATTGTGCAGGAAACATCGATACATATAATGGAATTAAAAAATATTTTGACAGTCAAAAAGAAAATTTAATTAAAGATTTTTATAGAAAAATAGGTGTTGTCGCATATAAGACCAACCCTTCTTTACTAAATTTTAAAGAATGGATTGATATTCTAAAAAATTATGATAAACAAACATTTATATCAAAAGATTTATCGGAATTTTTAACTTACTATTTACAATTAAAAGAAACAGAT
>CARXKP010000032.1:0-10383 GCA_949096025.1 uncultured Eubacteriales bacterium | reverse complement strand
AACAGATGAAGGATTGCAGTTAAAACATATATTAAACGATAAAGATTTAAGACAAAACATTATAAAGACGATTTTAAAATTTGAACAAATTTACAAATCAAGTTATAAAGAAAGCTTTGATTATATTGATAGCGAATTTGAAAGAATTTCTACGCCTTACAAAGAAATTTATGAAAAAACACAAAAAATTAACGAAAAATATAAAAAATCAAGCGAAAATTTAATAAAAAACTATTTAGAAACCACTTTTGAATTAAAAGGCAACAGCACTGTTATAGAAAATTATAAACAAATCCTATCTGCTAGAACAGTCGAATTTTTACCAAGCGAATGTTTAGAACTTGTTAAACAACTCGCCAATCTTAAAAATTTTAAATATAGAACCACTCACGAAAGTTTAAAAGATATTGAATTTAAAAAACTTTTATTAAATGGTCAGCTAACAAAAGAACTTGAAAAATTAGATACAGAGCGTACATCGGAAATACTTGAACTAAATACCTCATATAAGAACCTTGAAAAAGAATTGAGTGAAGGAGATATTTATAGATCTCAAATTTTACCGCTACTTGAAGATTTTATTATGAATTCAGGCAATATTGTTGCCTATGTAGAACACACATACAAACTATCTTCACCTTCACAGCCTTATGCGGTTTGCGTTCTACCTTCCTTATTCTCACTAAATAATGTCACACTAATACACGAACTTAACCATATCGTCACCTGCGATATTCTTCAAAATCTTCCATATAGCGTTTACTATAAATGTGGTTTTCACACAGGCTTGCTTGATAAAGATATTAATTTATTTATAGGTAACAAAGACGCAAGTATGCTAAATGAAGTAATTAACGATTACATTGCTGTTAAAATTAATGAAATGATGGAAAAGGATAATATAGGTATTGGACTTTTGCCAAACACCCCATCTCCTTTTGCAAGAGCTTTTCCTTTACTTGAGGATTTTATTAAAGATAATTTTGAAACAATAATTGAATGTTGTATGAGTGAAGACGACTCTATTCTAACAAAAAGATTCGGTCTAGAAGAACTTGAAATTTTGGGTCAAACTATTTGCAATTTCCTTTATAATAACCATTCAAGTGAAATTCAACAGGAAATTTTGTTTAGAACTCAAGCAGATAAAATTAATTATTTTGTACTACTTAATGATGATGATTACAACTGGAGCGATTATACTAAAGAATATTTAAACTATTTTAGAACTGTAGACCTAGTTAATAAAAGAATAAAATTAAATATCAAAGCATCAAATATTGCTCACTCAAAATCAAATTCTAGTAGCATTTCTACCTCTCATAAAAATGTTAAACGCGACAATACCGTTAGCAATGACAACATCGATTTTAGAGATTAAACAACTTTTACTTTAATATAAAAAATCTTGTGCAATTAAATCACAAGATTTTTTATTATCAATTATTTTTATCTTTTTCAAAAAATCATTATTCTAGACTTACTAAATAATAGTAAACTGGTTGTCCGCCACTGACTGCAGAAACTTCACACTCTGGATATTTTCCAGCAAGTTCTTCAACTAGTTTGTTTGCCTCATCTTCACGAATATCTTCACCATAGAATAGCGTAATATTCATTACTTCTTCACTCATCATACTTTCAATAAGCTTTGTTGTTGTTTCTGAAACAAGTTTACCCTTCGCAAGGATTGCTTTATCGTCAAGCCCTATTATATCTCCAACATTAAGATCAAATCCGTCTACGTGAGTATCGCGTACAGCATAAGTTACAGAACCTGATTTAACACCTTTAATTGCGTCATTCATTGATTCTTTATTTTCTTCAAGAGTTCCATCAGGATTGAAGGATATAGCAGCAGAAATACCTTCCGGAATAGAACGAGTAGGGATTATAATAAGATTTTTATTTGTAAGGTCATTTGCTTGTTCCGCAGCCAAAATAATATTCTTGTTATTTGGGAAAACAAACACATTTCTTGCAGGAACTTTATCAGCAGCAGCAGCAATATCGGCAGCAGATGGGTTCATAGTCTGTCCACCAACTATGATTTCATCAACTCCTAAATCCTTATAAATCGCAGCGAGACCATCTCCTGGAGCAACAGCAACCATTCCGTGTTCCTTTGTTTCTTCAAGAACATTAGCCTTTTTCTTAAGTTCCCTATTTTGCTCTCTCATATTTTCAATTTTAAGATTATAAAGTTCGCCAAGTTCAAGAGCATATTCAAGTGCTTTATTTGGTTCATTTGAGTGAACGTGAACTTTAACAAGATTAAGGTCCCCAATACAAATTACAGAGTCACCAAGTTCAACAAGTTTTTCTCTAAGTTTGTCAATATCGGCTTCGGTAGTCTTCTTTTTCATATTGATAATCATATATTCTGTACAATAGCCAAATTGAATATCCCCTAGGTTATTGATATCAGCAATTACATCATCAAGAGATTGTTTCTTTTCATCATCAAATTGAATTTCAAAATCTTCTTCGCCCATAAGAAGTTTATAAAAACCAGTAAAGATAATAATAATACCTCTACCGCCAGCATCGACAACCCCGGCTTTCTTTAGAACAGGCAACATTTCAGGTGTTTGTTTTAAAATTTCTTCACCAACTTCAAGTACTTTTTTAAGAAATACTTCAAAGTCATCGCATTTTTTTGCCACACTTACAGCATTTTCAGCCATAACCCTAATAACGGTAAGAATAGTGCCTTCTTTTGGCTTTGTAACCGCTTTATAAGCTACATTTGCACCTTCTTGCATAGCTTTAGCAAAGTTCTTTGTAGTGATTTCTTTATGCTTTGCGGTTTCACTACAAAAACCCTTGAAAATTTGAGAAGTAATAACACCGCTGTTTCCTCTAGCACCTTTAAGCGCACCTTTTGCAAAAGCATCGCTTAATGCATCAATAGTGCTTGATGGGCACTGAGAAACTTCGGAAACTGCTGACTTCATTGTTAAAAACATATTGGTTCCAGTATCGCCATCTGGAACAGGGAAAACATTGAGAGAGTCAACATATTTTTTATTTTGTTCTAATAAACCTGCACCCGCAATAATCATCTTGCGGAAGGTTTGTCCATTTATAGTCTTAATCATAAATTCTCCTAAACTCTAACTCCGACAACGTGAACATTGACTGCATCAACAAGCATACCCGTAAAGTTTTCAACACTATACTTTACAGATTTGCGAAGTGATTCTGCAACGGCACTAATAGAAACGCCGTACTTTAAAATACAGTAAACATCAATATATATTCTGTTGTTTATATGACTAATCTTAATTCCTTTGGAATAAGATTCTTTTTTAAATAATTCACGCGCGCTATCTACAATAGATTTACTAACAAGGTCAACTACGCCATAGCAATCAAGCGCGACATAACCTGCAACAACCCTAATAGAATTGTCGGAGATAGAAATATTGCCATAATAGTTATTGGTATCTACCGTCACCTTGCACCTCTTATTGAAAATTTCAAAGCAAAACCTCCAAAAATGGACATTTCGCCTTTTATATAATACAATAAAATTATTAAAAAAACAACATTTTTTGTGATATTCTTAAAAAAAAGTTAAAATATTTTTGACAAAAGAGTTGATTTTTAACAAAAAAAATGGTATCATTAAATGCAAGACAAATATGTATGGAGGATAAAACCGATGAGTAGAGTATGTGAAATATGCGGAAGAGGCAAAATGACAGGAAAGCAAGTTTCTTTCTCAAACAAGAAATATAACAGAACTTATGACCTCAACCTTCAAAAAACAACTATTGAAGTTGATGGAAAAGAGCAAACTGTTAAAGCCTGCACTAAATGCATTAGAACAGCAAAGAAGGCATAGTTTAAATTTAATGCTTATTTTTTAGTCCGATTTTATCGGGCTTTTTTTTATGCTTATAAAAACTTCGTCACTATTCAATGGCGTCAAACATTAACTTTTTTACAATAGGTTATGCGGTATCCTATAAAAATGGCTTGACTGATGATATTGCTTTACCGCAAATAAATATGAAAAAACTGGCAACCCAAAATTAAAAGAAGCCAGCTAGTTTGTCATTACACTTTTTAATTTTTTCATTTGTTTAATCGTTTTCTTTTACAAATTTCCTAAGGAAAAATGAAAGCCATTTTGGTGCTTTAATGCAAATAATTTTAAATTTTTCTTTTTGTTTATCCATATTACTATTTATTCAAAATAAAATCTTACTGTTACAGTTTTTTAAATCTTTTTTTACAATCTTTTTTACATTTATGACCATATTTACAACCACCACTTTTACACCTTTTGCTAATTAGCAAGATAGAAGCAATTATTAGCACTAAAACCGCTAAGAAAACAAAAACAACCCACGCTCCAAAAGTTTCTACCGCAAGAGCAATTCTATAAATTGTAAACGAAGAAATGTATGCAATTATAAACTCACTTATTAGTCCAATAAAAAGCCACTTTTTACCAATCTCTTTGCCTAGCACTGATGCAGTTGCAAGACAAGGGAAATATAAAAGACAAAATACTAAATAACTTAAAACCGCACTTCCACTTGCAAAGAATACGGGGCTACTAGCATTTTTAAGCGATGAACCAATTTCAGAAATTGAACCATCACTAATTCCGTTAAACATAGCAATAGAAGAAACAATGACCTCCTTTGCAATAAGTCCAGCAATAAGAGCAGAAGCAAGACCCCAGTTGCCAAAACCAAGAGGAATAAATATTGGAGATATTATTCGCCCAAAAGTTTCAAGCATACTTTCCCCCTCTCCTCCTCCGATAAAACCAAATTTTATAGTGAAATTAGAAAGAAGCCATACAATAATATTCATTGCCAAAATCAATGAGCCAACCCTAACAAGAAAGTCTTTTATGTTGAGTAAAAGAAGAGATGTCGTTCTTTTAAAACTCATCATTCTATAAGGCGGAAATTCAAGAATAAAAGATTGTTCTTTACTTTTGAGGATGGTTTTTTCATAAATAAAAGAAATTAGAAGTGCTACAGCTACACCTAGGAAATACAAACCTAAAATGACAAAGATGTTATTTACTCCAAAGAATGCTCCACCAAGTACAGAATATATAGGAAATTTGGCAGAACAACTCATATAAGGCGTGAGTAAGCCTGTCTTTATTTTAGAGTTCTTATCTTCCATATTACGAGCAGTTAAAACTGCTGTTGTTGAACAACCAAACCCCATAAGAAGTGTATAAACACTTTTACCTGACAGCCCTATTCTGCCAAGCAAATCTTCAAATACGAATGCCACCCTAGAAAGATAACCACTATCTTCAAGAAGTGATAGAAAGAAAAAAAGTAAAGCAACCTGTGGAAGAAAGGTAAGTATTGATCCTACTCCACCAACAATGGCATCTTCAAATAGACTCACAATCCAACTTTCCGTTCCAAAAGAGGAAGAAAGAAGATTTAGTAGAGGGTTTGCAATCAACTTATCTAGAAGAAAATTTAAACCTTCACTTAAAAGACTTCCTATTGAAAAGAATGTCAAATAAAATGCCCCAGCAATTATCAGTAAAAATATGGGAAGAGCCAAAAATCTATTTAGTAAAATTTTATCAAATTTTGAATAACCATAAACTCTTTCATTTTTACTGCAACATTTTGATAAGACATCGTCAATATAAGAGTATCTTATTTGAGCAATATCATCAAGCCCACCAAAACTTTCATTAACCTTAAGTCTTTCTTTTATCCGCTCATCATCTTCAAGAAGTTTTATAGAATAAAAATCACAAAATTTATCAGTTTCATTAATATACTTTTTCACCTTAGAAAACTGAAAATTTTTAAGATAAAAAGGTTTAGGTTGAATATACCCATTTTTCACTTTATCAACTATACTTAATATTGCATCATTAACAATGTGTTCATCTTTTTTATTAGATGCATTTACATATACAATATTAACACCTAATAATCTTTCAAGCATCGCAAAATCAATTTTGCAAATAGGTCTTTTATCTATCTGATTTACTACTAATATAACAGGTAAACCCATTTCAAGTAAGGAAAGGGTTAAATATAAATTGCGTTTAAGATTACTTGCATCGCAGATATTTACTATAGCATCTATCTTATTATTTAAAAGATAATCTACAGTTACCCCCTCTTCAAAACTTAAAGATGACAAAGAATAGGTGCCAGGAAGATCCACCATTTTTATCTCTCTATTTTTATAAATATAACTCTTTGCCTTTTCTTCTACAGTCACTCCGTGCCAATTACCAACGTGTTCACGAGAAGAAGTTAGAAGATTATATAAAGTTGTTTTCCCAGTATTTGGATTGCCTATTAATGCAATATTTATCATATCTTTCCCTTCTACTATATTTTATTCTACTAGAATAAATCTTAAAATATCTTTTTTCATAGAAAGAATAAAGCCTCTAAGTTCTACCATATAAGCTTGTCCAAGAAGCGACTTGCGATGCACTTTCACTTTTGTTTTTTTTGTAAATCCAAGTTCAAGTAGTCGCCTTTTTATTTTAAATGGAGCATCACTAGAAATCTCTTTAACCTCTCTTTGTTCACCAGTTTTTACTGACAATAAATTTAACATAAGATAATTTATTATAAATGTAGCATAGGTATTACAAAATTAATAAATATAATAAAACTAAAACTAATAAAAAAGTTGTCAAAAAAAATAAAATGTGCTAAAATTATTTTGAATATTTTTTAAGGAGATTAATCTATGAAATGTATTTATTGTGGTGCTGAGGAAAGTAAAGTTCTTGATTCACGAAATAGTGAAGAAACTAATGCTATTAGACGCCGTCGTGAATGTCTTGTTTGCGGTAGAAGATTTACTACATATGAAACAATTGAAACAACACCAATTCTTGTTATTAAGAATGATGGTTCAAGACAATCTTTTGATGCTGAAAAACTTAAAAGAGGAATAATTAAAGCCTGCGAAAAAAGACCTGTAAGTATGAGTCAAATTGAAAACATAGTTTCTACTATTGAAAAACAAATTCAAAATAAACTCACTCAAGAAATTCGTTCTGCTCAACTTGGTGAAATGGTTATGGACGCATTAAAGGCTATAGACGAAGTTGCTTATGTACGTTTTGCTTCAGTTTATAGACAATTTAAGGATCTTGAAAGTTTCAAAAAATTACTTGAAAATATGTAATAAAAAAACTCCAATAATTTGGAGTTTTTTTGTTTTTTACATACATAACTAACCCTAAGGGATAAGAGAAATTCTATCATTAGGATTATTAAAAATTAGCATACCAAAATTTATTTTTTGCTATCATTTTGAGTAAGAATATAAGGGTTGCAAGGAGCACATTGACTGGGAAGTTCGACAAGAATAGTTTCCTCTCCTATTTTTATTATGCACCCATATGGCAAAAATAACTGACTTGAATTTTTAAAAATATTCCACCCTGTTTTTTCTTCAGGCAACATAAATCCAAGCACCCTTGCACAGTCAAGATCAAAAACTATGTCTACTATATGACCTAGTCTTCTGCCGTCTAAAACATTAATTACTTCTTTACATCTTAATTCGATAAATGAACTTTCCACGATGTACTTTATGTCGAAATATCTCAAATAATGACACTTTTCTTAAAAATATTTATTTTATATTACTCAATAAAAAAATGAGCTGTTTAAAACAGCTATACTAAAAATTCCTTTATAACTTTTAGTGCATTTTTTTCAAGCCTTGAAACTTGCGCCTGACTAATTCCTATTTCATCACTCACTTCTGTTTGAGTTTTCCCAATATAATATCTCATCATTAAGATTTCTCTTTCTCTATCAGATAGCGACTTTATGGCATCTTTAATTGATAGATTTTCAAAAATATTTTCATCAGTATGTTTAGTATCCGCTATCTGGTCAAGAAGATGAATGGTATCAGAGCCATCAGTATATACTGGATCGCTCAAAGATATAGTATCACTTATTGCATCGAGTGCAAAAGTTACATTATTTAAAGGCTCTCCAATCATTTTTGCGACATCCTCAATAGAAGGTTCGTCAAAAGAGTTTTTGGACAATTCTTCCTTTGCTTGAAGTGCCTTATAAGCAATATCACGAAGTGAACGCGACACTCTGACAGAACTATTATCACGCAAATATCTTCTAATTTCTCCTACAATCATAGGCACTGCATATGTTGAAAATTTAACATTAAGATTGTTGTCAAAGTTATCAATAGCCTTTAACAAGCCTACACAACCAACCTGAAACATATCATCAGCCTTATTTCCCTTTGCAACAAAACGATGTACCACGGAAAGTACAAGTCTTAGGTTTGCAACGACAAATTGCTCTCTTGCTCTTTCATCACCAGCTTTTAATTTTATCATCAATTCTTCCATATCACTGCTTGTAAGTTTAGGCAACTTTGCCGTATCAACCCCTGCTATGCAAACCCTTGAAGACATAATACCTCCCGTGTAATGCTTATATCTTCTGCAAAGGGGAAATCTTTTATTCAATGGTGACAAAAAAGGACAAAACAAGCCAAAATTGCTTTATTTTGTCTCTTATATTAAATGTTATCAAGTAAAAATTAATCTATTTCTAATTTGAATATTGCTTTTGTAGTTGAGTTTTCATATCAAATAAAATGCGTTTTTCAAGTCTTGAAATATAACTTTGACTAATTCCTAGTTTTATTGCAACTTCTCTTTGAGTAAGTTCCTGCTGTCCCATAAGACCATATCTTAAAATCATTATTTCTCTTTCTCTGCTGTTAAGTTTTGAGATAAGTTCACCAAGAATTTGCCTATCTCCCGGTTCATCGACCGCTGTTACCACTATGTCATCATCACTAGGAATAATATCCGCAAGTACAAGTTGATTTCCGTCAAAATCCTCGCTTAATGGTTTGTCAAGACTTAAGTCATTTTTTATCTTGCTATTTTTTCTTATCTGCATTAGAATTTCATTTTCAATACAACGAGAAGCATATGTGGCAAGCCTTATATTTTTATCGGCTTTAAAGGTTTTGACTGCCTTTATAAGACCTATTGCTCCAGTGGAAATAAGGTCTTCATATTCAATGCCAGTGTTCTCAAATTTTTTAGCAATATAAGCAACAAGTCTTAAGTTATGCTCTACAAGCCTTTCTATTGCTCTAACATCGCCGATTTCTTTCAACTCTAAAAGTCTACTTTCTTCATCGTTTGATAGTGGTGGCAAAAATTCCTCATTACCGCAAACATAACAAACAATGTTTTTAGCAGAAAGCAGATTATCTCTATTGAATATTTTATAAATAAATTTTCTAATTAAAAAAATAAAATTTTGCATAATTCTCTCCATATATTTTTTTTCAAAGTGCATTTAAATAATTTTTTGTTTGTAAATGCCTTCTTAATTTTTTTTGCAAATCTTTACTATGAAAAATCGCAATGCAATAGTACATTTTTACCAAAACTTTTTTCAAAGCCTGAAAACGAAAGTCCTAAAGAAACATTTTTAAATTCCCTTTCATCTCCAGAAATTTGAATTTGGTCAACAGTAAATATAAGCATACTTCCTCCCTTTCCTATCCCTTTAACCTTTAAGTAATGAGCATTTTTTATGGCACTTGTAGCAAAATCCTTTGTAAGAAGAGAAACTAGTGATATGTCCTCATAAAGTTTATGAAAAACATCATAAGTTACAAGCACAATAGGCTTATTAGTAAGGGTGTCATATAAAACATTGCCACTGTCTAAATATCCCTCTTCATCAATCATTTTATCTCCATCCTTAATAGTAAGATTATAGGTAAAATTCTGCTTTTTGCGTTTACGTCCAACAATCTTTGTGATAAACAAAAATATTATATATACTACACTTGCAATAATAGCAATTATAAAGATAGGAAATTGCCCAAAGATTTCTTGCAGAGCAAAAGATGCCCCTCCGAAGATAAAAGTTGAAAACATAAAAATGGTAAAAATAGTAAAAAACTGTTTAATTGACTTATATTTAAATGAAATTAAAATCATTATAAAAGCCACACAAATCATCAAACAAATTTTTAGCAGTGCATTTAAATGCCAAATTGGTGTAATTAAAGAAATAAGCCCACCAATTTTAGAAGAAATAAAAACAAGTCTTGCCTTTTCACCTACAATCCGAGATGTCATCTTTAGAATAAAGTAATTTAAGAATATACTTATCATTAGCGTTTGTTCTATTACAATTTCCATAGGCACCTCGCTAGAAGCAGTTTAGCACTTTGAAAATTTTTCGACCAAC
Source organism: uncultured Eubacteriales bacterium (assembly GCA_949096025.1). Classification (GTDB taxonomy): domain Bacteria; phylum Bacillota; class Clostridia; order Christensenellales; family UBA1242; genus Caccovivens. Next base: position 142 of record CARXKP010000032.1, on the reverse strand, counting down.
TGATAATTTAGGGATATTTGTCGAGTTATTACTTAATTTAACGATAAATATTTTCCTCTTATTTACCCAAAAATTCACCAAATTTTTTATTCGACAAAGACACTCAAATTTATATATAAATTTGATAATTTACTTTGTTATA
>CARXKP010000031.1:4517-13046 GCA_949096025.1 uncultured Eubacteriales bacterium | reverse complement strand
CCTCTGATAATCCTTCACTCAATTTATCAATATCATTAACAATTTCTTCACTTGCAAAATCAAGTTTTTCAATTTCTGTTTCTATATCAAAAATTTGTTTTACATTTAGTTTTCCATCTACTAAAGTCCCAACAAAAGATTTTTGATTCTTATTTTTTACATCAAAAATTTCATAAAATTTACTCTTAGTATATTTAATTCCCTTTCTTTCATTTACGACAGCAATTAGTTTACTAATATCTTCATTGTCAATTTGTTTCAAATCAAAAGGTAAAGGCATACCTTGGTTATTAATAATTTCTTTGATTTCATCAAACAAATTTTTTATGTCAGAATTTTCACCAAATTCTCCTTCATATAAAAAATGTCCACGATGCTTTATAATGTTATGTACTGCTAAATACAAAAATCTTACATCTTTTGCTGGAGTTTGTGTCAACTGTTGTCTTAAATGATAAATTGTTGGATACTCATTGAAATAGTCTTTATCAGTGTATTTTCTGCCATCAATATTACAGTTAAATAAGGAATCCTTACTTTTTAAAGCATTCGACATCAAATATTTATCTTCTTCCCATAAATTACTATATTTAATTCTAGTCAAAAAACAAGGGTCAACCTTTGCAATTTCTTGACTAAATATATCTCTAACCCAAGATAGTTTAAGTTTTTGTCTATCGAGCCTTCTCCTATTGGTCCTATTCTGACGCCTATCAACAGCAGTTTCAGCATTTTCAAATAATCTTACACCCCAAAGATCAACTCCTTTTCGTCTTATGAGTTTATATTCCTCATCGGTAACTGCCCAACCGCAACTATTAGTTCCAATATCTAATCCTAAAAAATATTTTTGCATTTTTCTTGACTCCTTTCTGTAAAAATGTTAAAATAATATTGGAATAACATAACGAGTTCAAATAAATGTATTCCAATCATACTCTAATTGTTAGAGGCCTAAGAGAAAACCTTTGGTTTTCTCTTTTTTTTACTAAAAAGCTAAAACATAAACAATTAACAACATATTGTAACAAATTTTACAAAAAACAACAAGCATTTGCTTATAATTATATTTTTATATAAAAATCACGAACTTTTGCTCGTGATTTTACTTTATTTTGTGTGCTGTGATTATTGTGTTACTATAAGCATTGATTGTGATAACCATATCTTCAATTTCACAATACCAATTTTTGCCTTGTCTATAAATCTTGCAATTCTTATCCAAAACTTTCTGCTTGCAATACTCAACCACATCATTTGTGTCGAGTTTCAAATTTCTTTTAATTCTATCGATTCCCATCTCTGTTGTATGAACTAAGTCTATATTATCAATTAAAATTTGCTTATCCATTTCTTTTCTCCTCTAACAATTATACCACGACACTTTGCATTTAGTATCGGTTTTTATAAAAATTCACGAAACTTTGCTCGTGGTTTATGTTAAAATTCTATTGTTTCAATTTTGAAATCACAATAATATTCAGCTTCTTGTGCTGTGAATTTTAACACGCAATAATCTGGATCGGTTACGCCTTGTTTATAAAATAATTTGTCACCAAATCTCCAAATTCTATCTTTCATTTCTTGGTCGGTGCAAACCTGCATCGTTCCTTTAATTGTTACACCCTGATACTTAAATCTGCCCCTCTCATAAAAATAAACACAAGCCTTGTTGTTTGCTAAATATTGTTTAACTTTAATGCTTGAAGTATTGGTTGAAAAATAAATATCATTGCCATCAATTTCTCGTGGCGAGAGCATTGCCCTTGTTACAGGAAAGCCTTGCTCATCAACCGATGAAATGAATGCTGTCTTTTGCTTTTTAATAAATTCAAACAATTTTTCTTTGGTCATACTAATTTCCTTCTCTTATATAATTTTTCACTGAAATCAAAATATGAAATACTGCAAATATTATCGCAAATGCAATAAGCGGAATGTTTACAATGAGCACTCCTGAAATAATAAACAAAATTGATGGAAGGATTGAAAGCAACAATGATTTCGCCAAACAATCTTTCTTCCAAAAAATAATCCATAATATATAATACACTAGCATCAATGCTGAATTTATTGCAATATACAAAATTTGCCCACACGCAAAATAATATCCAAATACTATATATGGAATATTGAATATCATAAAAATCATTGAGCCATATCTTCCAATTTGCTCAAAAATTCCCAACACCTTGTTATTTTGTTTATTTTGTTCGCCCTTGTTCTTAAATGCAAAGATAATATTAGGAATAAGTAGCAAAGCAACAAAAATCAAACCTATATAATTAAACCATTCCATAAATTTATTATAACACAACTCCTTGCAATCTGTATCGCAATATTTTGATTTTTTGATTTCTATCAAAATTTTATGTAAAAAATCAAAACTTTTCGAGCCCAGTGATGAGAGGTAATAAGACTTAAAATTAGAAAATTTTTCTTCCTTTTCGATGTCGGTCTGTATACAGTGATATTTTTGATGCTACACCCCTGCATATTGTGGTTTTGACAATGAAAAAAGCCTTTTCAAAAAAAGACTTTTTATTGCATATAGCTGGAGCAGGTAACGGGAATCGAACCCGTGTATTATGCTTGGGAAGCATACATTTTACCTCTAAATTATACCTGCATTTTTATCTATTTTATTTTATCACATTCTTTATATTTTTACAACCATTTTTTATCTAATTTCTCTTTTTGTCAACTTTCCTCTTCTTATTTCATAAAAATCTTTAGGAGCAAAATTATGGTTAAATTTTTAAATGAAAAAAGTTGTTTTATTGGTGACAATGTAAAGATTGGGGAAAACGTTGTAATATATGAAAACAATCACATTGAAGGAAATTGTACAATAGGTGATAATTGCACACTTTTACCAAACAACTTTATTAAAAACTGTGAAATAGGTGAAAATTGCACATTACATAGCAGTGTTTTAGAAGATAGTACAGTAAAAAGCAATGTTAGCATTGGTCCTTTTGCACGGCTTCGTCCAAATTCGGTTATTGAAAGTAATTGCAAAATAGGAAACTTTGTTGAAATAAAAAATAGCACAATCAGAAAAGGTTGTAAGGTTAGTCATTTAGCTTATATAGGCGATGCCATTTTAGGTGAAAATTGCAATATTGGTTGTGGTGTTATTTTTGCCAATTACAACGGAAAAACCAAAAATAAAATTACTATTGGAAATCACGTTTTTATAGGCTCAAACTGCAACCTAATCGCTCCTCTTCATATTGATAATGATAGTTATATTTGTGCTGGCACAACTGTAACTAATGATGTAAATATGAATGATTTTGTTATTGGTCGTGTAAGACAAGAGAACAAACCAAACAAAGCCAAAAAGTATTGGTAAACAAAAAACTTTAACAAAATTGTTAAAAAATTTGTTAAAAACAGTCAATTTAATGGTCACAAAGGAGATTTATGGGAATTTATTTTGGAACAGATGGGTTCCGAGGAATTTATGGAGAAGCAATTTCTCCAGATATTGCATACAAAGTTGGAAACAGTTTAGGTAGTTTATGTAATAAAAAGAAGATAATTATTGGAAGAGATACAAGAAGGAGTGGCTCTCTTTTATCACTTTCTTTTGCAAGTGGAATAATGAGTCACGGAATTGATGTAATAGATATTGGAGTCGCCCCTACTCCGGTAATAGCCTATCTTGTAAAAACATTACAATTTGACTATGGAATAGTAATAAGTGCAAGTCACAACCCTCGTCAATACAATGGTATAAAAATCTTTGACAAAGAAGGATATAAGATAAGTGAAGAACTTGAAGCAATTATTGAAAGAAAGATATTATATTCTACAGAACTAGGAAGCGATAAAGTAGGAAGATATTATTCACGGCCTCGACTTATTAAAAAATATAAAGAAAATATTTTAACCAATTTTAAAAGTCTTGAAGGACTAAAGATTGTCTTAGATCTTGCAAACGGTGCATCAATTAGCACTGCAAAAGAACTTTTTATAAAACTCGGTGCTAAGGTCATTTCTATAAACAAAGGTAGAAATGGCAAAAAGATAAATCACAAATGTGGTGCTTTATATCCAGAGGAACTTGCAAAAACAGTCAAAAAATTTAATGCTGATATGGGATTTTCTTTTGACGGAGATGCTGATAGAATAATCGGTTGTAATGAAAAAGGAGAAATTCTTGACGGTGACGATTTATTATTTATAATTTCAAACAAACTAAAAAAAGGTTCTTTTCTAATAGGAACAAGTATGACTAACAAAGGCTTGGAGGTCGCTCTTTCTAATCAAAACATATCTCTTCTTCGTGCCGATGTTGGTGACAAATATGTTGTAGAACTTATGAAAGAAAAAGGTGCTACTCTTGGCGGAGAAACCTCTGGACACATAATTGATATGGATTTTTCTACCACCGGTGATGGAGTTCTCACAGCCCTAAACATCGCTTCTATTGTTAAAGAAAAAGGTTTACCACTTTCAAAACTTATCTCCTTTAAACATTATCCTCAAATTATCATCAATGTTGGTGTAATTGATAAATATAGATTACTCAACTCAGATTTATTGTCTGCAAAAATACTAGAGGTACAAAAAGTTTTCGGTAACAATGGAAGAGTACTTGTTAGGGCCAGTGGAACAGAAAATAAAATTCGCATTATGTGCGAACATAAAACAAAAAAAGAGGCAGAAAAATATGCCCAAGAAATTGAATTACTTATTAAAGAAATAAACAAATAAAATAAAAGACATATTAGATTTTCTAATATGTCTTTTATTTATTCATCTTGATTTTCAACCTCTTCTTCTACATCTCTATCAAAATCATATTCAACAGTATACTTTGGTTTTTCATCTTCAGTTGTGAGAATATTTTTGTTGTTTCTATTTACAACATTCATAACTTCATTTGCAAGCATTAATTCCATATCTGACAGCACCTTTCTATCACTACTATATACAGTTGACTTCATTGTATCAGTAATAAACTCAAGAAAATCAAGTGCTTTAATTAAATCTCCAAATATTCTGTCGCCTCTTCCACCCATAACATATTGAGTATTATCCTTTGCCTTATTTAGCCATACATTTATATAACTTAAATGTTTTGCCTGTCTATCATCAAGTGTAGATAGATATCCTTTAACCATACCAGCTACATCAAGTTTTAAAGATGTTCTATCAATCTTCATTTGTAGGAAAGGCATCCCATAAGATCCATTTTTGCTTTGCTCAATAAAGATTCCCTTTCCGCCAATAGAATCAAGCGACAAAAGATACTCTTTCAAGTGATAACAATCTATTGCATTGCATCTTCCAGTTCTATACTTGTTTTGCCTACTTTGATTCTTAAATTTTCTCAAACAAAATATAGAATCTTTTTCATTTTGAAAATGGAAATGTGGTGATTTTGCAATTTCTCCAAAGATATGTTTTCTTTTATCATCTCCAATCCAAACATTGTTGTGGTCAAAGAAATCATTATCATATCTCATAAAAGGCATAGCCTTATTTGGATTTCCATCAAGAAGAACATACATAGAAATAGAAAGTGATCTTCTATAAAATCCACTATCATCAAGAGGAACTTGTTGTCTAACTTGTCCTATAGTTTGTCCTGCCTGCTGACTCTTTGAAAGTTTGAATTTAACAGGTTTATATTTTAAATTAATTACTTTAGCAAACAAAACATCTTCTTTTTCAGAAATATAGAATTGAGCTTCTGATTTTACCTTTTCACCAGAAACAAGTTGTTTTGTCTTATTATCGCTAAATGATGTAAGATTAGGGAATTCGTAAATTGGTCTATCATAGATATAACGATTTACATAAATAGGATTTTTTACGCACGCTTGAATTTCATCAATTTCTTCTTGTTTAACACTATAAGGTTCCCATTTCCATTTTCTATCAAAAAATTCTTTTGCCTTGAATTTACTCATAAGGTCATAGACCGCCCCTTGAAAATGTATGTCACCTTCAAATTCAGGATGATGATATGCAACATAGTTTAATATGTCTTGTTTTAGGTATGGAATAATATCATTAATATCTCGAATATTCTTATCAACAGCCAAACTTAAAACTGCAGAATCACGTTTGCCGAACAAATAGTCTTCAGCATTTTGTTTGGTTTTACCGCTGAGTTTTAGTCCCGCTTTTGGAACAGTTCGGTTTGTTGTGTTTTTATTCTCTTCCATACCACCCTTCTTTATAATTCTATTCTAGCAAACATTAACTTAAATTGCAATAGTTATAACAAAAAAATTGTCGAGCCAGAAAGATTTTCAATAAACCAATTAAAAATATCAAATTTAATTCTATTGACAAAATTTTCATAATAAACTAAAATGATTAGGTATATTTTTATTGTGAGGATATGGAAAAGTTTAATTTCTTTAATTATTTTAGAAAACTTCCTTATAAAGTAAGAACTAGTTATCTTAATAAAATATCAATGTTTTTTAATTTAGTTTGGGCAGTACTTAAACTTTTTTTTGCATATTATATATCCTCAATTTTTATTTCTTTAAGTGGATTTTATACTATATTTATAGGACTTGCAAAAGTCGCTTACTTTGATGGACAGAGAAATGTTAAAAAATTACACGATGAATATAAGTATTATAAGCGTATAGCGTTTTCAATTTGCCTGGCTGGAATTGTTTATCTATTTTACTTTATAGCATTTTTTATGAACCCTAAAGATGCAACATATCCTCTTTTTGTGTCTATTTCTATTGCTGGTGCAGCATTTGCAGAAATTTTCTTTTCTGCGTGGGGACTAATTAAATCAAAAAAGACAAATGATTTACTTTTATCTGGGCTTAAATTTATAAATCTTGCTAGTGCTTTTTCATCACTAGTTCTCGCTCAGATTGCCCTGCTTTCAATTAATCTTACAGTTAATGAAAGTAACATATATAATATGATTACAGGAACAATTGTCGGACTTCTCACAATAGGGATTTCAATTTATATGCTTCTAAGTCTACACATAAGATTTAGAAAAATATATCCTGCATTAAAAGTAAATAAACTATATAAAATAAACCAAATTAATATTAAATTTAGTGGCAATCAGAAACAAATTTGCAAAGGAGAAATATAATGAAAATTGATGTCGTTGGAAGTATGTGTACCTGGACCAAAAAATTATCTACAAGTTATATTATAAATGATGAAATATTATTTGATACACCGCAAGGAACATTTAAGACCCTTTTTGAAGACTATGATATTTTAAAGACAAACTATATTATAATTTCTCATTTTCATAGTGACCATTTTATGGATATTCATCTTGTTATGGACTATTTATATCATCATACAAAAAAGAAAATTACCATAATTGCACCAAAAGGTTGCAGAGAAAGACTTTCAAGTATGTTTAAAATAGTTGACATAACTTATCTAGAAAATTCCTTCAATGATATGTTTTCTATAATAGAAATAGAAAATAACAAAATCATCAAAATTGGCGATTATAAAATAAAAGCTTTTAAAATGTTACATTTAAATTTGGATAGCTATGGTTTTACTATCACACATAATGGAGTTACTGTAGGATTTAGCGGTGATAGTGCAATGTGCAACAATGTCAGAAAAATCATCTCTAAAAGTAAAACTGCTTTCATAGACTGTGCTTCGCTAGAAGTAAATAACAAACATTTGACCTCAGATGAAGTATATGGACTTATCAAAGAATTTCCAGAATGTAAAATATACCCTATTCATATGTCAACCTTTTCTCAGCCACGACTTGACGAACTCGGTATTGAATATCCAAATCAAGCGGATGTAATAAATGTTGTATAAATGATATTAATATAAGTACAACAAAAAACAGTCTTTTTTGACTGTTTTTTGTTTATAAATTCTTTATCTTCTTAATAATTAACTTACCTTAACTTTTATAGAATACTCAAATAAACCATAAGGAATTTTGAAATACTCATATAAGATGTTACTGATTGAATTTGTCAAAGTAATAACTGTATGAGTTGGAGAATTAATAAATAGAATTAATTTTACCTCAATTTCTCCACTTTCCTCCTCTCCTACAATAACATTTTGCACTTTTAGACTTAAGTTAACATTATTTCCGTCACAATCAATATATTTATCAGTTTGACTTCCGTCACTTAACATAAATTCCGAAGCAACTATAGATGAGCCTTTTAAATTTGATAATTCGTCTAATGTAAACTCCTCTTCACCAACGACAGCTAAAATATCGGTGACTAAAGTATGCTTTTTATTAAATGCACCTGTTATATCATCTCCATTTTTATCAAGATAATTTCCATTTATATCTTTTTTAACTGTGTTTTTTGAAAAACTCTCAAACCTTAGTTCTACTTTACTAATCTTGTCATCACCAAAAAGATATTTATCAGTTTTAATAGGATTTCCTGCAAGAGTAAGGCCATTTTCTTTTTCAAGTTCTCTAATTTCGTTTCTAATATTCTCTACATCTATTATGATTTTTTCTTCTTCAAGGTATAGATGTGTGTTAAATTTTTCGCTTAGAAAACTAGAAAT
>CARXKP010000031.1:0-4507 GCA_949096025.1 uncultured Eubacteriales bacterium | reverse complement strand
ATATTAAGATTCAAATTTAATAACGATTTGATAAGTTTTGAAATTGCTAATATATTAGCATTTTCATTATCTATCCCCTCTCTTTCTAAGGTTGCTTTTGATGTATTATAACTCAGTAGCCCTGGCAGGTCAAAACTATTATTTATAAGATAAGATGAACTGAAGAGCGTTGCAGGATTATAGCAAGCAGCATATACAAACACCTTTGCACCAAACTTTTTAGTATCAATTAAAATATTAATATAATCAGTAGAACCTTTATGTCGTGAATATTGCTCGAGTGCTATATTTTCATCATTTGATGGCTTTAACACAACTCGGAAACTCAAAAATCCTAGTTTTTCCCATTCAATATTATTGAGATTCATTTCTTCGTTTTTAAATGCTAATAATGCAAGCGGATTTAAATCTGCATCAAATTCAATAGTATAGTTATCTATAACGCTATCTTCTTCACCCTCTTCAATAAAATATAAATTGCCGTCAATATGAGCATTGACCATTTTCTGCTCAGAAATAGGATAAGAATTTAACTCGTCATCTCCTACTTTATTTAATTCATCACTAAAACCATATTTTAAGTTATTAAGTTTAAAATTAATATTGCCCTGTGGAATGACAAGTCCCTCTTGACCGATATTCAAATAATAATCTCTGTCGATACTACAATCAATTTCTAAATCTTTTATATTTTCGCTTTCATCTCCTTTGTAGTTTACCGTAATTTTTATTGTAATTTTTGGGAAATTTCCTTCTTCATAACAGCCGATTAAGACATCAATCAAATCCTTACCAACACTGCCTTCTGGAAAGGAATTATAAAAGTTTTTAAGTAGAGTTAAGAGTTTATTGAAACTTATAGTAAGTTCTGTTTTATTGGAAGTATTGCTTACACTACTTACTAGACCAAAGGCATTTAGATATCCAAAATATTGATCAAATTGATAATATAAGTACTCATTATTTAAAACATTTTCTACATTCCAATTATTTTCACCTGGATTTGGCAAACTTTTAAAAAAGTTTGATAAAAGTCCCATATCATTAAAAGCAATCTTTTCGTCATTTTTCTCAAGATAAATACATCCATTTGTTAAATTATCATTATAGATAAAGGAAAAATTATTTTTTCCTTTACTTTTTAAATAAATTTGATTACCTTTACCTAAAAAATTTAAACTACCACCAAGAGAAAGATTATTTTCGACCTGATTAAATTTAAAAACTCCTTCACCTAAAAAATTAAAGTATTCCCCTCTTGCATTAATTCCAGTTTTATAACTATTATAAAGGCTATTAAAAATTCTATCAAAACTAAGAGTAGCAGTCGTGGTAAACCTTGCTTTTAATTTTTTAGGAGTATTTTTTGTAATTTTAAGGTTTGGATTTTCACTATATTTTCTATTTCCGTCAAACCAACCAACAAACATATACCAATCATCTGGTGATGCTATATAAAAGTCATTTCCGCCGTCATTTATCTTCTCAATAGTTCCATTTTCTCCTGCTTCAACGACTACTGGAACATTTTTATCTTTGTTACAGGCAAACAAAAACGCTGACGAGAAAAATATCGTCAACATTAATGCTATTATGAAAATTCCTTTTGACTTAAACATATTTATTATTATACTATAAAAATATTCAAAGTCAAAACATTTATTTTTATATTAATTCAAATTTTTCCAGTTTTCAAGCATTTCTTTCAAATACCCAAAACACCATTCAAAAGTTTTTTCACTTGTCAAATCACAATTAGAATTTTTAAGTATGGTTACTGGATCACTGCTACATCCTGCAGATAAAAATTTAAAGTAATCTGATATAGCATTTTCCTCACCTGATAAAATACGATTAGCAAAACAAATTGCAGTTATCATACCAGTAGCATATTTATAGACATAGAAAGAATTGAAAAAGTGAGGTATTCTTGCCCATTCATATTTGGTTTCATCAACAAGTTTGACATCTCCAAAATATCTTTCATTTAATTTATAATATTCGTTGCAAAGTTTATCTTTAGTAAGCCCCTCGCCTGCCTCGTGCATTGCGTGAACCTTTTCTTCAAATTCAGCAAACATAGTTTGTCTAAATATTGTTGCTTTTACCTCATCAAAGAGTTTATTATAAAGTGACTTTTTCTCTTCGTCAGTTTGAGCTTTTGAAAGAAGATAATTAATAAGAAGAACCTCATTTGTAGTACTTGCAATCTCTGCAAGAAAGATGGTATAACCAGACTTTTCTCTAGGTTGATTTTTATCTGAAAAATAAGAATGCATTGCGTGACCAAGTTCGTGAGCCAAAGTAAAAATAGAATCAAGGTCCCCTTCAAAATTGGTCATAACATAAGGATGATAACCATATATACCGCTTTCAAATGCCCCAGAACGCTTATCTTTATTTGGGAAAACATCAATCCATCTTTCATTTTTAGCCCTATCAAGAAGTGCTAGATAATCTTTTCCAAGTGGAGTTAATGCTTTTTTAATAACTTCAAAAGCCTCATCATAGGTATATTTCTTTTGTTCCCCTTTTTCAGTTGATGCCATAGCATCATAAATATAAAAGTCGTCAAGACCAAGTTCAATTTGCTTCAATTTAAAGTAATCAAATAGAACAGGTAAATGCTTATTTACCATTTTAATAAGCAGATAATAAACATCGCTTTTAACCTCTTCACTTTCCAGTGCAGCGGAAAGAGCACTTTGGTATTTTCTCACTTTTGAAAAATAGCAAGTTGCCTTTACATCATTTATATAATTGCAAGCTAGCATATTGATATTTTCACCAAATTTGCCATTAAGATGGCAAAAAGTATTTTTTCTAAGGGTTCTATCATCACTTCTCATATACTTTCCATATAGTGACTGAGTAAGTTTTAATTTTTCGCCTTTAGAATTTTCAACCACTCCATAGTCATAATCAACATCAGATGCTTTTTCCATATTATCCGAAAAGCCACCTAGGAAATCCATTCCTGCAACAAGTCTTTCTTCCTCTTTTGTAAGTTTATGAACTCTATCTTTTTTGATATTTTCAAACATTCTATCATAATTCTTAAATTTTTCATCTTTGATTATATCATCAAGAAGTTCATCTGATAGTTCGTAAAACTCACTAGTGGCAAAGGAGGTTTCCATACTAAACTCACTTAACATCATATAGAGTTTTTCCTGCATTTCATTATATTTTTCATTTGATAAACATTCAGTATTTTTTAAAAAACAATACTGCTGAGCAGGCTCTAAAAGTTCGTCAACTTCCTTTTCGAGCATTAAAAAATCATAAATATTATTTTTATTATTTAATTTTCCTTCATACTTTTTAAGTTCTGGCAAATACTTCTTTGCTCTTTCAACTTTCGAGTAAAAATCCTCATCATCACCGCAAAGAGGGCTTAAATCCCACTTAAATTTTTCTTCAACATTTTCTCTTAAAATTTCAGTCATAAACACCTCTTTTTTAATTTTTAGTTTTTTCAGTTTTTTATCGTAAAAAGTACTTATCCATAAAGAATTTTGACCAAGGGAGTTCTTTTTGTGGAGGACAAGCAAATACCATTTTATCCTTTGTTGTTGGATGAATAAACTCAAGTTTCCCTGCCCATAAGCCTAAGTTATTAGAAATTTTGCTCTTATCTTTGCCGTATTTACTATCTCCATATAATGGACAATTAATGCCAGCAAACTGTACTCTAATTTGATGACCTCTTCCCGTCAATGGATTTACTTCAACTAAAGCGTTTTCACCTTCAATTTGTAAAACTTTATAATCGAGTTCTGCTTTTTTCGAACCTTCTTCGCTTATAGGTACAATCTTTACTATATTGTTTTTTTCATCTTTTTTAAGATTATGCACAAGATGTCCTGTTTTTGCCTGCGGAACTTTAGTTGTAATAGCATAATATGTCTTTTTTACATCTCTGCCAGCAAATTGCGCTGAAAGTCTTGAGGCGGACTTAGAGTTTCTTGCAAAAACCATAATTCCACCGGTTGGCCTATCAAGTCTGTGAACAAGTCCAATAAATGCCTCGCCTTCTTTGTTATATTTTTCTTTTACATATCTTTTTACCTTGCTAAGCATATCATCATCACCAGATTCATCTGCCTGCGTTGGTACATTATGTGGTTTAATTACCACAACAATTTGGTTATCTTCATATAAAACAATTAATTCTTCCATATTTTCATTCCTCTTGCCCCACAAGGTAACACTATTTTTTCCATTGTAGGAAGTCCTATTTCATCAGCATCAATATTGCCCTCTCCAAACACTAAACTTAAAATATTTGAAAGCACACTTGCTTGCAAACCTGTTGTATAAGAAGAGATAAGTACAAATAAAGGATTATCGGATAAAACTTTTTTAGTAAGTTCGACAAAATCAAAAAGATTATCCTCAAGTTTCCACATTTCACCATTTGTACCTCGCCCATAACTTGGAGGGTCCATAATGATTGCATCATAACGGTTGCCACGCCTAATTTCTCTATTGATAAATTTTTCAC
>CARXKP010000030.1 GCA_949096025.1 uncultured Eubacteriales bacterium | reverse complement strand
TTTTAAAATAATGTCAATATAGTAAAATAATAATAAAAAGCAAATATTCTATATTGATATATATTATATATAATAATATACTATATATATTATATAAATAAAAACGCCACATAAGTTTGGCGTTTTATTTTTATTTATTCAATATAATAATCATCATCAATGCTCTTTATTTGTGATGTAGAAATATCATCATCAATTAATTTATCAGGTTTTTTCTTATTTTCCTTTACAATTTCTTTTGTAGTTTCATCTTCTATTTTTAAATTTCCATCTTTATCAATATAAAATTTGCGGTTTTTGAGTTTTGCTGTATACATACATAGTGCATCATAGGCCATCAATTCAGAAATAGTTACCTCATCCTTCTTTTCACTATCGCCAAAAGGATAAACAAGTTCATCAGGAATTTCTCTTTTTATTAAATTTTTCTCATATGCCTTAAAAGTCTTTCTATCAAGTTTAGCACAAAATGCAACATAAAAATTTTTAATATCTTCAGATGATGGAGGATCTGCTGAAACTGGTATATTTTCAGACTTATTCAATGATAGAGCCAATAAATCACCTGTTAAACTTACTTCAAACATAAGTTCGCTATTTCTTAATATATCTCTCATTTTTATCTCCTATTAATCCAAAAAGAATTCATCTAAAGGCTTAATATGATTATCTTGAAATGTTTCATCACTAACTATTTCTTCGTATATAAGTTTGCCTTCATCTGTCATTTCAAATTTTCTATTATTTATTTTTGCTATATACATATTAAAAGCATCATAAGCCTTTAAATCTTCTACCGTTAATTCCCTTTTCTTTGCATTTGGATCTGGCAATGGAATGGCATCACTTGGAAATTTATTTTTAAATCTCCATTCTAGATTTTCCTTATATTTTTGTAAAACTTCTTTTTCAAGGCTATTACAAAATTTAATATATTCTTTAGCAATAATATATGGTGAATTATATTCAAGTTTTTCAGGTTTATATGAAACTTTATGTTGAGCAAAAGCTAGAGCAACAAAAACAACTCTACTTACAAAATCCTCTTTATCTTTTACTATACCATTTTTTCTAATCATTTTTTTCTCTTTTATTCTTTTTAATATAACCAATATTCATCTATATCTTTTAGTTTAGCGTCATTAGGATGAAGTTCACTTTCATCAGCCTCTTCAACTATGAGTTTACCGTCTTCATTTATCACAAAATCTTTCTTGCATCTTTTTGCAGTAAATATTTTATAAGCATCATAAGCTTTTAAATCTTCGATAGTTAAAGTGCGAGGTTTTGCCACCTGATTTTTATTAGGAATTATTTCCATCTCCTTAGGGAAACCCTTGTTAAGTCTTTTAACAAGATCTTCTTGATACAGGTTAAATATTTTTTCGTCTAAACTATTACAATATTTTACATATATTTTTCTAGCCTTCCAGGCATCATTTGCAAGTAACTGTCTTGGAATACGAGGTTGATTATGTTGAGCAAAAGCAATGCCTACCAAAAGAATGAGCCCATCAAAATCTATACTATCTTTTATAACTTCTCTTTTTTTCAAAATCTTTACTCCTTAAAAAAGTCATCAAGACTTTCAAGTTTCTCATTAGAAATATCTGGAAAAAATTCTAAATCATTTTTTTGCTTTTTAATATTTAAAAATTTAAATTCATTCTTCATAATCTCGTCAGGTAATTCATTTTTCTCCAAATATTCTTCTAAAGAGTGATTATTTATCGTGTACCTTAATAAGCCATTTACTCTAATACAATATTTTGTTCCGCTATTAGTAGCAAGAATAAAAAAGCCAACTGGATTTATTTGTGCATCGTAACCATAAAATCTTGCCATTGTGCTAAGATAAATTTGAGTAGCAACTATCTCTCCTGCAACCACATCAGGGCGAGCCTCTTCAACATTTCCATTAATTATAAATCTTGCATTAGAAATACCGCTCACATCCTTTGACAACTTTTCAAGATAGCTTTCAACGTTAATTTCAGAAGAATTATTTAAAAGATTAATAAATTGCTTATAGAATTTTTTTACTAAAGAAGATTGAACAGGCTTTCCTCTTTCTTTAAAAGCCTGTTCAAGTGACCTTTTTATACAAATTTCTCGTTCTTTTGAAAATCGTACCATCTAACCCTCTTTATTAATCAAGTTTAAGTTCTATTTCATCGTCAAGATCATCTTCCTCCTCTTGACAATCCTTTTCGTCATCATCTTCATCTTCACCGTCAACTTTAACTCTTCCTGAAGTTGGGTCGATATGATAACTTTGACTATTCACTTCTGCCTTTTTAAGTTTTATTGCATCATCTGCTAATATGTCTTCTACACTCACACCCTCAGATTGCGCTCTTTGACTAACTTGAGCAAAATAATTTTCTCTAGTTTCTGGTGACATAGCAGAAAGAGTGTTTTCAAGAACTACCTCAGCCCCCTGAACCTCGGAAAGAGGATCACTATAATCTTTATCACCAGACATTTCACTCATCTGAAATCTTCTCATAGCAATTTTTAATATGCTCATTTTAATCATTTCTCTTTGAAGTTGAGTAAAGACATCAACTTTCTTTTCTTCTTTTTCGTCTTGATTATTCTTTGATTTTAAAACATCATTTATATTTGTCATTTTATCCCCCTATATCACTACATTGACATCTCGTGTCCAGGTGCAGCATATTGTCTTTCTTCAAGTTCTTTATGCTCTCTTTCTCTAATTTGAGTAAGTCTTTGACGAATGTTATCCGCCCCTTTAAATCGGTCGCTGATAATACCTATAAGTTCATCCACTCTTTCACCGACACGAATATCTTCACGACCGAGAAGTTCATCAATAACATCCTCATACCCTCTTTCAAAAGCATTCTTTAGAAAAGTGTAACCATATTTTCCCATACTAAGACCTTGTCTATGAGCCATATATAAGAATATTTCTTTGTCCACAGAAGTTCCCTCTACAGTAGATTCAAAGTAAATATCACTATTAGGATCATAATCATCTCTTTCATATAAATCTCTTACAACACTTTTCATTCTTTCTAAAACTTCTATTTTCCTGTCTGCTTCTTCAATAATAGTAGCACTCTCTAACCCTTCAACTTCTTGACTAGCATTAACTTCATTTTCTTGGTTTAATGTTTGTTCTGCTTTTTGATTAGTTTTATTTGTTTCTAATATTACGGAATTATATTCTTTAACCGCAGCATTTACGCAGGTGTTAAGAAGTTCACCACTAGAAAGTGTTTCAAAATGATCGTTTTCACTATAATAGTGTTCAACAATTTCGTGAACTGCATCAAATCTTCCAGCCTTTCCTGCAAGATTTGCACTCTTTGCAAAAACATCTTCATTTGCATCAAAATTGTCGTGACTAAGAATGTCGTGAATTGTATCTGGTGATATATTCTTATTTTGAGCAGCAACAATAAGTACATCTGGATCTAATTGTAGGTCATCTCTGTCAAGTAACATTTGAGCAATATCATCATCACCAAATCTAATAACACTAGTAAATACATCTGCTCTACTTGCAAGCATATCAATAATTCTTGAGTCGCCTAAGTCTAATGCCCTTGTAAGAAGGTATAAACCATTCCTTTCAAGCGAGATGCTTTCATTTTCAAGAAGGTCAAGAATTGCCTCGTTATATATTGGGTCATTAATACTTTTTGTCATAAGTAAATCTAAAAGACTTGCGTGATCGCCATAAAGTGGAACCTGAACATTAGTATAATTAACCTCTTCAACTTTGATGTCTGATCTAGCCATAAGAGTTTGAATTTCATTTGGCGAACCGTGTTCCATTGCCACTTGAAGTAACTCTTCTTTGCCGTCTTCATCAAGATTAAGATCGCCTCTTTTTAATACTTCATCAGCAACACCTGCCATAAATGCAGCCTTTAAAAATTCAACATTATCAACATCTTTAAGTGAAAATGAAGGGCTTTTAATAAGCTGATAAATAATATTATCATTTGGAGGTATTTCTCCACCTCTTTCAATCTTACGGAAAACAATACTCATAGCTCTGTTTGCCGCATCTCTACTTCCAATCATTTGATTGTTAAAAAGAAATCTTAAAACCTCAGCATCCTTTTCATAAGTTGTATGCTCAAGAAGTTGTAAATTTCTTCTATTGAAAGATAACCCCTTTTCTTTAAGGTATTTCATCATTTCAATATTACCCTTTCTTGTAGCATATTCAAGTGCATTTTCTTCAAGATAATATCCTATTTCTTCTTCTAATTCTCTGTGATTTTTTTCTTCGTGAATTTCACCTTTAGGCTCAACTCTTCGTGAATAATCAAGATCATATTTTTTATTTTTAAGCAGTTCTTCAATTTCAGCAACATTACCTCTACCGACTACCTCAAAAAGTAATTGTCCAAACTTTTCTCTTCTTTTTTCTACAATAGATGCCATAGTTTTCCCCTTATATAGTTTTTATAAATTAGTTTAGTAACAAACAAAAAATTATTTGCAAAACTTTGCTCCTAAAAATACTGTAAAACTAAAATATTTATTTTAATGTGTATTTTGAATTTAATTATCACTTAATATCTTCGTACGCTTCATCAATAAAATCTAATTCATCATCTATGTCAGTTATAACATCAGAAATATTTTCAATAGGTTTTTGAGTCGTAACATTTGAAAGAATTTGAGATTCACTATAAACAAGTCCTAAAAGTTCGTCTTCAAGTTCCTTTGTCTTATCAGTTGGTAATTTTTGATCTGTTAAATGTTCTAATACATTAACTGCAGATAAGATTTTATTTAATTCAGCCTGTTTTTCTTCTAAAGTTTTTAATTTAGAAATTATCTCTTCATCAACTGCAAAAGTTAACCTAAAGTCTTCTCCCATAAAGTCGCCAGCAAGATTTTTACCAAAGACAACCATATCTTTTTCGCCAACTTCTACATATTCTACTATAATATCTTTATGTTTAACTTTTTCACCTTTTTCACTCAAAATACTTGCAATGTTTTTGTTGATCTTCTTATCATTTTCTTTTATTCTGTCTTTTACATTAACTTTACCAAGTTTTAATATACCAGAAGCAATTAAACTAAATGGAATAGTTGCAAGATTGAAAGTTAAATCAATAATACCTGCTCCTATCTTTAAAATACCATTTGTAAGAGCACCTGCTCCTTTTAAGACCATTCCTGGAATGTCTACAAGTACTGCTCCAACTTTAGTGGCCTTAGAATCACTCTTTTCCAACATTTTCATTGCAAGGGTATCAAATGGAAGTGCTAAAAAGTTTGTTGCAAGTTGAACAAGTTCACCAGTACATTTAACAATTCCTGTTCCTAATCTTTCAGCAAGTCCTGCAACAACAAAAGGTGCGATAAATACCCCAGTAGTACCAGCAACAATTCTTTTCCCAAGATTAAGACCAAGATATTTACTCTCAATTTTATAATCTTGATATGCCTTTTTAACCATTGCTTTATGCTCTTTAGATATTTCAGGATCACTAACAATTTTCTTCATTAATCCCTTTCCATAGTCGTTATCTTCAACATTTCTCTCGATAAATTTGCGAAGGCTATAGTACTCATTAAAAACACGGTCAACTACTGCATTACTCTTTCCTGAATTAAAAGCGTTGTGAAGTGAACTTATTACAATATCAGCAGAATCAACAACCCCATCAATATACTGTTCGTCTTTTTCACTTAACGAATTTGAATAATCTTGAAGTTCTCTTGCGTGTCTACCTTTGCCAAGTGCAAAGAGAGCCTTTGTAATTTGAGTTTTCTGATCCTCATTAAGAGAGCAAAATTGAGCAGTTTGAACAAACTCAATTATTCCCTTCATAGCTTCAACATCTTCTTCATTCTCTACCTTAATATAAGGGAAAGTTCTTATAATATTTTCGTGTAAAAACTTTATATCACTTTTAAGATATTTGAATTGCGTTTGCATAGAAGAGTTATATCTATTTTCCTCTTTTTCTATTTCCTTTTGAAGAATTAAAGTTTCCTGAATTTTTTCTTTTAACTCACTTACATCTCTAAGACAGTTTGCAATTTTTATATCCATAATTTCCTCACTTATTTATATATTAATATATTTCATACAATTTGTCAATATAGAGTCTTTTATTTACTAACTATAAAAAATAAAAAATGCCTTGCTATTGGCATTTTATTATAACTCTTTATCATCATTATCATCACTAATTGGAAAATCAATTATTGATCTTAAAAATTCTTCAGTAGTATCTTTCTTAGGTGCTTTATTAGGATTAATTGATATTCTTTGATTTTTCGCATCAAATCTAGAATAAAAATCATCTTCATCCATATAATCTTCATCAAATTCAATAGAAAAATAGTCATCACTATTTTCGTCCATATAACCCTGCGATAATTTTTCTCTTTCTACACCAAACATATCAAGAATATCTTGAAGTTCTTCATCTTCCTCTAAAGTTTCAGTTGCTCCAAAAGGACCAGCATATTTTAAATCTTGAAGCATAAGTTCTATACCGTGATTTGCACTCTTAACCATAAAAATAACATTTAAATCACTAGGATCAGATTTTAAAAGTCCACCAAGACTTTCCAGTGCAGTAATTTTACTTTCTAAAACCTTATTATCTTCCCTGTTAACTGGCATACCATTTTCTTCCATAAAAGAATTAAGTTCTTCAACAAGCTTTCTCATTTTTTCAATTTCTCTTTCAAATTCTTTTCTATAATCCATAACTTTTCTCCTTTTATTATTTTAAATAAGGTTTATTATTTTGTCAATATAAAAATAAAAAATCAGATTTTTAAAACCTGATTTAAATTTTAGTTTCATTCAACATTTCTATTAATATTTACCTTTATATCTTTCTCGTCATTATTAGTTAAATTGTCATCATCTGTTAGGTCATCATCATCGTCAAAAGGGGTTCTACGTTTAAAAACAACCCCGTTGTCCATAAAAAATTCGCCATCTATAAAGACTCTTACACTCATTTTATAACCAAGTGAACTTGATCTAATTTTAAGAAGTACATCCTTGTCAGCAACTTTAACTAAAAATTCCTCACCTTTAATAAGTTTCGGCATATAGTAATCTTCACAAAGTATACCATTAATATAAATCCGCAGGTGCGCTGCTTTATTTTCAACCATAAGCAAATTTTCATCAATAGGAAAAGTATACCTTTTTAAACTGAGAAAATAACTCAATAGTAAAAAAAGTAAAACCGCTCCCATAAATGCAACTACTACATACAACATAGAAACCTCATTAGTTTAGTTATTTTTTGTTGATAATTAAAATTACTTTTTATTGTGGAAATTGACATACTGGTGCTGTAATCATAGGTCCGAGTTGTGAGTGAAGGGTAAGTTCTGAAAGAATAGTTGCAATATTACTTGCAAGAACTCTTGCAACAGGACTTTGTTTAAAATATTCTTCACTATCGTCAAGACCATCATATTCTGCAGTGTTGATTATAACTTCAACGCTTTGAGCAACTTCAATAGAAAATATACATTCAGGTTCAGGCTTAACATTTCTTTGAACGGTAACCTTTACAGCATCAGAGCGTAATCTTTCAACTGTAAGGTCATCCCAAACTCTCATATTGATTGAAGAATTTGGAGCCGGGTCCTCAAGTCTTTTATATTCAACCTTTTCAAGTAAAGGTTTAAAATTCATATTTCTAATAACATTTGCCATATTTATCTCCTTAAAAACAAAAAATTTACTCTTTTAGTGTAACATAAAAATATTTTTTTAACAACTATAATGAAAGTTTTTTCATTTCAAACTTAAAAATTTTGTCGATATAATAATTTTTACTAAAAAACGACATTTTTTACAAAATTGGCTTAATTTTCGGCAAATTTTTACTTCTTGGGTATTTTTTATCTGTATGAGATAATTTTTTAATAAAAATAATCGATCTATTACCGAGTTCTGGCTCCGCAAACCTTAAAATATTGCCAACTTTTCCTCCAAGAGTACTTATAGCTTTTTCACCCTGATTTAACTCATCATCTGCTTTTAAGCCCTTATACATCAAACATTCCCCGTCTACTTTTACATAAGGTAAAAGATATTCACTAAGAGTTGGAATGGCCGCCACCGCACGAGAAAGTGCATAATCAAATTTTTCTCTCCCATCTTTTACATAGTCTTCCGCCCTTGAGTGAATACATTTCACACCATTAATAGAAAGAAGTTTTAGTAAATTTTCTAAAAATGTAATTCTCTTTTGAAGACTATCAAGAAGAGTTAACTTCAAATCATCTCTCATAATCTTTAGAGGCACGCCTGGAAAACCGCCACCTGTTCCTACATCAATTATGCTTGCATTTTTTTTAATTTCATTTATAGGAAGCACACTATCAATGAAATGTTTTAATATAATTTCTTCAGGCTTTGTTATAGCAGTAAGGTTATATTTTTCATTTTCCTCAAGTAAAAATTTCATATATATATTAAACTGTTCTGCCTGCTTATCGGTAAGAGTAAAACCAAACTCTTTAAATTTTTTCTTAATTAACTCTAACATAAATCACTTTTCACTTTTAAACTTTTTAACTAGTACAGAAAGAACAGCGATATCCGAAGGAGAAACACCAGAAATTCTTGATGCCTGACCTATACTTAAAGGTTTAATTTCTTCTAGTTTTTCTATAGCCTCAAGTCTAAGTCCGTGATATTTACGATAATCAAAATTGGTAGGAATTAAAGTTGATTCATTTTTTTTAAACTTTTCAATATCCTCTTCCTGTTGTTTTAAATACCCCTCATATTTAACCATTATGTTCATCTCATTTATTATTTCAAAACTAAATCCATTAAAAGAATGAAGATAATCATTTATTTTAAAGGCATCAATATTGCTTCTTTTTATCATTTCACGAAGAGTTATGCTTTCTTTTGGAAGGTTTTCACCATTATTATCAAATAATTCTTTTATTTCTTGAGTTTTGTATCTTTTATCTAAAAGTTTTGTTATCTTTTCAAGTTTTTCTTTTTTATCAAGGAAAATTTGCCATCTCTCATCATCAACAAGTCCAACATTTCTACCTATTTCAGTAAGTCTAAGATCAGCATTATCGCCTCTTAGATATAATCTATATTCTGCCCTACTTGTCATCATTCTGTAAGGCTCGTTTGTTCCTTTTGTAACGATGTCATCAATAAGAACACCAATATAGCCATCACTTCTTTTAAGCACAAGTTGTTCTCTTCCTTGAAGATAAAGGCTTGCGTTAATTCCAGCAATAATTCCCTGCGCCCCTGCCTCTTCATAACCTGAAGTTCCATTAATCTGCCCAGCAAAAAACATACCATCTATTGTTTTAAGTTCTAACGTTGCTTTTAGTTGAGTAGGCTCTATACAGTCATATTCAATAGCATAGCTATCCCTCATAATTTCAGCATTTTCAAGTCCTTTTATAGACCTTATCATCTTCTCTTGTACATCAACCGGCATTGAGGTTGAAAGCCCTTGAATGTATACCTCATTCGTAGAGAGTGATTCAGGTTCTAAAAATAATTGGTGGCGGTTCTTATCTGCAAATCTAACGATTTTAGTTTCTATTGAAGGGCAATATCTTGGCCCAACACCTTTAATAAGTCCGCTATACATAGGTGCCCTATCAAGATTATCCCTTATTATTTTATGGGTTTCTTCGTTTGTATAGGTAAGATAGCAACAAGCCTTATTATTTAATTTTTCTTTTGTAGTAAAAGAAAAGTTTTGTATATTATCATCGCCATATTGAATTTCAAGTTTACTATAATCAATACTTCTCCCATTTATTCGGGCTGGAGTTCCAGTTTTAAATCTTAATAATTTTATACCAAGCTTTTTTAGGCTATCAGATAGATGCAAGGCACTTGAAAAACCATTAGGCCCACTTTCTTTTGTATATGAACCAATGATGATATTGCTCTTTAAATACACTCCTGTTGCAAATACTATTGCACGGCACAAATATTCTGTACCAAGAGCGGTTTTAACAATTTTCTCTCCATTATCAAGTACATCAATATCTACAACTTCACCCTGTCTTAAATATAGGCTAGGGCAATTTTCTAGTGTCTTTTTCATTTCATTATGATAGGAGATTTTATCTGTTTGAGCCCTTAAACTTTGAACTGCAGGGCCTTTTCCGCTATTAAGCATACGAAGTTGAATCATAGTTTTATCGGCATTTTTACCCATTTCACCGCCAAGAGCGTCAATTTCATTGACGAGTTGACCCTTAGCAGTACCGCCGATAGATGGATTACAAGCCAAAAAAGCCACTGCATCAAGATTAAGTGTAAGCAGAAGCGTTTTATTTTCTGTTCTAGCAAGAGCAAGTCCAGCCTCACAACCAGCGTGACCTGCTCCAATCACAATCGCATCAAATTTTTCCATTTTCCTCCAGCAAACTTAGTTTGCATCACTATCGTTAAGTATATTGCGTTTTTAGATCATATATTGTTCCCTCAATATTGTTTGGCGACTATCTATAAGTATATCTAAAATTAAGTTATACATCGTTCTATTGGGCCTTACGCTCAGCAAGCAACCAAATGTTGCACGATTAATGTTTGGTATATTAAAATTAAAAATTATGTTTTATTCTCCTAAGCCTTATGCTTGGTTTAAACCAAATATTAGATAAACATTATTGAATGACAATATACTTTGTTATACATCGTATCAGTGGCCAGTATTATACTGGCTATCATTAAAATATTAAAATTTACTAACAAAAAGTGGTCAAACCATAGGCTAATTATGCAAACTAAGTTTGCGACTTGTAACGTTCTACAAGAATGCCAGCCTCTTCAAATAGTTTAAGTGAAAAGTCATCATTATAATCATCTTCATAGACTACTCTTTTTATTCCAGCATTTATAATAAGTCTAGCACAAACTGCACAAGGTTGATGTGTGCAATATAGTGTTGCCCCTTCTACACTAATTCCCATTTTAGCCGCCTGACAAATGGCATTTTGTTCTGAATGAACACTATAACAAAATTCAAGTCTTGATCCACTTTCTATATTATTTTGAATACGGATACAATAACCTTTATCTTTACAACTTTCAATTCCGCTTGGTGCACCATTATAGCCTGTTGTAAGAATTCTCTTATTTTTTACTATAACAGTTCCTACCTGTCTATTCATCTTATAGCAAGAACTCCAAGAACCTACAAGTCTTGCCATTTCCATAAATCTTTTATCCCATTTATAATCAATCATAACCCACCTTCTTATTTTACTTAATAAAAGTTTAAAATAAATATATATTTTTTACAGTTTTTAGAAAAAATTGCTATTTATTACTACTACCAAATCCTTTTTCTCCACGCTTTGAAGGAATTTCTAATAGAGCTGATAAACTTATTTCTTTTACATTCATATCTTCAACCCTATGAATAATTCCCTGAGCTATCGCTTTAGAAGTTGAATAAAAGATAAAATCTTCAATTTTTTCATTCTCTTTCAATTTTTCTTTAATATCTTTCTCAAAAAGCGGAGATAAAACCAATGGCTTACTATTCGCGTTAAAAAGTGCAACTTTAAATTCACCGCGATAACCACTATCAATAATTCCACCACTAATTTTTAAACCTTTAAGTCCAGTTGAAGAACGTTCATCAAATTGCATATAGTACTCTTCACTGCTCGCCCAAGCGATACCTGTAGGAACAAGGCCTGTAGAATAAGGCTTTATAATAATATAATCTTCATCAAAGGCTGCATAAATATCGTATCCTGCATCCTCTCTTTCTTTGCGTGGAATAAGTGCATCTGCTCTCATTTTTGCAAAATAGATAGTATTTTCTTCAAAAATATCCATTTTTCTTCTCCTGTAACAACGGTAATACTGATTATATAATATTTTTTATCAAAAATCAAACTTAACTGACAAATTTTATAAAAACTAAGAAAAATAAAAAGATTAAAATATTACAAAAATACTATTAAGTAATAAAAAGATTGTGAATAACACAATCTTTTTTCGTATAAGCAATTTTTTTATTTTATTTATCCAATAACTCTTACAGGCAAAATAAGATATAAGAATTCATCTTCTTCAGTAGGAACAATCACACAAGGTGTTGATGGATTTATAAAGCAAAGTTTAACAAAATCGTTATTAACAGACTTTAAACTTTCAAGGAAATAACGAGGATTAAATGATATAACAATATCCTTTCCAGAGAGAGTAACTGGAATATTTTCTCTAAGATTTCCAAGTTCTGAGTTTGAAGTAAGAAGAATATTATTTTCTTTAATATCAAACTTTACATAATTACTATTACTTGTCTTTGAAAGAAGGGTTGCTCTTTCAAGAGCTTCTTCAAAGTTTGCCTTATTTACAATAATAAAACTCTCATAGTTAACTGGGATAATTTGCTTATAATTAATATAATCCCCTTCAAGAAGTCTTGATGTAACTTTTGTATCACCAAGGTCAACCATAATAGCATATTTATCAATATAAATATTAATAATTTCATCAGTGTCGTCGATAAGTTTACTAAGTTCTGAAAGACTTCTACTTGGAACTACTATAGACTTTTCTACATTTGAGGTTACATTCTTTTTAACTCTAGCAAGTCTATATCCATCAAGAGCTACAACATTTACAAAATCCTTACCTATATCAAAAAGTACACCTTTTAAAATAGGTCTAGAATCATCGAGGGCTACTGCAAAAATTGTTTTAGAAACGCAGGCTTTAAAGTTTTTTTTACTCATTCCAAAGTAATCTGTAGTATCAATCCTCTTAAATCCAGGATATTCAACTGAATTATAGCATTGAATAATAGATTCACTATCATCATAACGAATATCAAGTTGATTTTTATCATTAACTTCAAGTTCAATTATAGAGTTTGTAAGTTTCTTAACAAATTCTGTAATAAATCTACCAGGAACAACAGTTTCCCCTTCACTTTTTACATTTGCTTTAATTCTTTTTTCAATTGAAAGTTCTGTATCAGTAGCAGATAAAATAAGAGTATCATCCTCAGCAACAATTTTAATACCTTCAAGAATTGGATTTGTAATTTTTGAAGAAATAGCTTTGCTTACTCTTAAAAGTGCATCAGAAAGTTCTAATCCTTGGCAACTAACTAACATAAAA
>CARXKP010000029.1 GCA_949096025.1 uncultured Eubacteriales bacterium | reverse complement strand
ACAATTAGAAAAAATGAAAAATTCATTAGTTAATAATATTGATTACTATTTTAATCAAAAATGCTATGAACTTGGCTTAAAAGAAAATACCCTTCAAAAGATTAACCCCAAAGAAATTTTACTTAAAGGTTATGCTAAAGTAGAACAAAATGGACAATCTGTAAAAACTATTGAAAATGTAAATATAAGAGAAAATTTAAATATTATTTTTAAAGATGGAATGCTGGAAACAGCACCAATAAAAAAGGAGAAAATAAATGAGATTTAGTAAATTAACAGGGGAAAGATTAAAAGAAACACCAGCTGGAGTATCTGCTAAAAGTCATAGTCTT
This sequence comes from uncultured Eubacteriales bacterium, assembly GCA_949096025.1. Taxonomy (GTDB): domain Bacteria; phylum Bacillota; class Clostridia; order Christensenellales; family UBA1242; genus Caccovivens. The sequence continues at coordinate 12,824 of CARXKP010000029.1, read as the reverse complement.
CTTTTGAGGGCAGGCTATATAAAGCAAGTTGCAAATGGAATTTATTCACTTTTACCTCCAGCACAAAGAGTGAGTTTAAAAATTCAAGCCATAATTAGAGAAGAAATGAACAAAATTGATGGTCAAGAAGTTTTAATGCCTGTTGTTATGCCAAGAGAAATGTGGGATAAAAGCGGAAGATATTCTTCTATTGGTCAAGAAATGATCAGATTTAAAGATAGAAATGACCACGATATGCTTATTGGTATGACACACGAAGAAGCAGCTGTTCACCTTTGCCAAAATGTTATAAAGAGTTATGACCAACTGCCTATAATGATTTACCAAATTCAAACAAAAGTAAGAGATGAAGCAAGACCAAGAGCCGGTCTATTAAGAGTAAAAGAATTTACAATGAAGGATGCTTATTCTTTTCATACATCTAAAGAAGATTTAGATAGTTATTATGAAAGAGCATATGATGCTTACAATAGAATTTATAAACGCATTGGAATGAAAAATTTTGTTTCAATAAGTTCTGACAGTGGAATGATGGGGGGAGATGAAGCACACGAATTTCAACTTCTTGTAGATGCTGGAGAAGATAACCTTGTAATTTGTTCGCACTGTGACTATAAAGCAAATATGGAAATCGCAATTTCTCAACCTGATAAAGTAAATTTTGAAGATAAAAAACTAGAAGAAGTTTATACTGGAGAAGCAAAATCTATAGAAGAAGTTTCATCAATGCTTAATATTTCAAAACAACAAACTATAAAAGCTGTTTGTTATGCTGTTGCTGGAGAAAAAGAAAAAGTCATTATTGCATTTATTCGAGGAGATAAAGAGGTTAATGAAGCAAAACTTAAAAAACTTTTAGGAGTTGAAGATATTGCTATTACAGATATCTCAAATAGTAGACTCATTGCTGGTAACATTGGCTGTGTAAGTCTAGAAAATGAAAATATTATAAAAGTATTTGATAAGTCTTTAACAGGGTTAAAAGGGATGATTTGCGGTGCTAATAAAGAATGTTATCATCTTAATGGCGTAAATATGGATAGAGATGTTAAACCAAATGAATATGTTGATATAGCAAAAGTTAATGAAAATGAATTATGTCCTATTTGCGGAAACAAACTTACAATTAAAAAAGGCATTGAAGTAGGAAATATATTTAAACTTGGTACTAAATATACAAAACCTATGGAAATGACAATATCTATGCCTGATGGTAGCCAAATAAACCCTATTATGGGATGTTACGGTATTGGGGTTGGAAGATGTTTAGCAGGAATCGTAGAGGAAAGTGCTGATGACAAAGGTATTGTTTGGCCTATGTCAATCGCTCCTTGGCTTTTATATCTTTGTCCTCTTCGTAATGATAATCCAGAAATTGAAAAAGTCGCCGATGAATTATATGAAAATCTATCAAAAGAATTTGAAGTTCTTTATGACGACAGAAAGTTATCTGCTGGTGCAAAACTTACAGATAGTGAACTTATGGGAATTCCTGTTAGAGTAGTAATTAGTCCTAGATCTCTTGCTGAAAATAATGCAGAAATAACTATCAGAGAAACTGGTGAAAAATTAATGGTAAAACTCGACAACCTTTGTAAAACTTTAAAAGAACTTACCCAAATAAAATAGGAGGCATTATGGAAAAATTATCTTATGAAGAAGCAGTCAAAGAACTAAATCAAATTATTAGCAAACTTGAAGAGGGGACTTTAACAATGAATAAAGCAGTTGAACTTTTTGAAAGAGGGCAATTATTAATAAAAATATGTTATGAAAAACTTGAAACAGCAAAAGGAAAAATTACTGAAATAAAGGAAGTTCTCGGAAACATAGAAGAGGTTTAAAATTATTGAAAGAACTCAATCTAATGAGTTCTTTTATTTTAAATAATAACATAATATAAGTTATTATTTAATATAATACAATGTGCAAAAAAATAGAAAAGTAAATATAGAAAGTTTCAGTGGAAGTAAAAAATATCGTTGGGCAATAAAAATGTTTGTGATTGCGATTTGTATGTCACTTTTTTTTGGATTTATAAGTCAAACTTTATTAACTAGTATGGGAATTATCATTGCATCTATTTGTATCATTATTTTTATATTCTTAAATGTTTTATTTGATTGGCTTGGAATAGCAGTTGCATCAGCTGATTATGATGTATTTGAAAAATGGCAAAGTGAAGGTATTAAAGGTGCTAATATCGGATTAATTTTATGTAAAAATTCTGAAAAAATGTGCTCATTTTGTGCTGATGTTGTAGGTGATATATGTAGCACATTGTGTGGTGCTGGAGGAGCTTGTATTATTACAAGTATTACATCTAGTACACTAAACAACAATACAATAACTTTAACTACTATTATTGTATCAGCAATAATTGCCAGTGTGACCATTTTTTTTAAAGCAATTATGAAAGAGATGGCTTTAAAAAAATCAAATAAAATAATATTAAAACTTGGTTTTTTACTTGAAAATACAATATATAGAGAAAAAAGAACAAAAAATAAAAATAATTAACAAAAAGTGTTGACAAAATTTACATTATATGATATTATTTTGCTTGAAAGTAGAAATTCCATTTCTCACCAGTCAACATTTTAGTTAGATTTGGTATAAAAACTTAATTTTCTTATTGGTTTTTTGATGGAATTTTATGCTTCCATCAAATTTTTGTTTAAAAGGGGATTAAAACTATTTTTAAGGAATTATTGATAAACGAACAAATAAACGCAAATCAAGTTCGTTTAATAGGTCAAAACGGAGAGCAATTAGGAATTGTATCTAAAGCAGATGCACTTGCACAAGCAGAAGAAGCAGGTCTTGATTTAGTATTAATGTCTGGAGGAACAGTACCTCCAGTATGCAAAATCTTAGATTATGGCAAATTTAAATATGATGCTTTAAAAAAAGATAAAGAAATCAAGAAAGCTCAAAAAATAATTGAAACCAAAGAAGTAAGACTTTCTATGACAATTGATGAACACGATATTGCCTATAGAGTTTCTAGTACTACAAAATTTCTACAAGATGGAAACAAAGTTAAGGTTTCTTTAAGAATGAAAGGACGCGAGCAAGCTTATGTAAAAAAAGCAATTGAAATCGTAAAAGATTTTTGCGATAGATTAAGCGATGTAGGTATGACTGAAAAAGCACCAGAACTTCTTGGAAGAAATGTTTTTGTTATCATATCCCCAAAAAAATCTAAATAAAGGAGAAGAAATATTATGCCAAAACAAAAAACACATAGCGGATGCAAAAAGCGCTTCCATTTAACAGCAAGCGGACAGGTTAAATTTGCTAGACCTGGAAAAGGACACTTCCTTACTAAAAAATCAAAAGCAAACAAAAGAAAACTTAGAAAGGGATCTTACATTTCTGGAAAGAATGTACAAAACATTAAATCCCTTTTAGCTAAATAGGAGGTATTATGAGAATAAAGAGATCTGTAAACGCACTTAAAAAACGTCGTTCAATTTTAAAAAGCGCTAAAGGTTATAGAGGTGCTAAATCTAAACTTTATAGAACTGCTAGAGAGCAAGTTATGAAAAGCGGACAATATGCTTATATTGGTCGTAAATTAAGAAAAAGAAATTTCAGAGCACTTTGGATTACTAGAATAAATGCTGGATGCAGACAGAATGGAATTTCTTATTCTAAATTCATTGCTGGACTTAAAGGAAAAGGTATTGAACTTAATAGAAAAGTTCTTGCTGATATGGCAGTAAGAGAACCTGAAGCATTTGCTGCACTTGTAGGACAAGTTAAATAATGCTTAAGGCAAGTGCTAATTTTATTAAATTACTAAAAAAGCAAAAACGAGAAAATAGTTGTTTGCTTTTTTTAGATAATGTCAAAATTATAAAAGATGCATTATCAGGTGGTTTGAAACCCAAATTTATTCTTGTTGATAATGAAAATAAGAATTATTTTGATAAAAATGTATGCCCAATATATAAAGTAGATAGTAAAACTATAGAAGTTTTATCAGATTGTAAAACTCCACAAGGTGTATTATGTATAGTAGAATACATACCACATATTGTAGAAAAGCCTAAAACGAATTTTTTAGTGCTAGATGAACTGCAAGATCCTGGTAATGTTGGAACTCTTATCAGAACAGGTATTGCTTGTGGCTTTGACTATGTTTATCTAGTTTCAAGTGTAAAACCAACAAATTCAAAAGTTGTTAGAAGTAGCGTGGGTACAATCTTTAAAAGTCACGTTATATCTTTATCAAAAGAGCAATTTATACATTATGCAAAAGAATGGAAATTAAATTTAATTGCAACTGATATGAATGGTGAAAATATATTTAAATTTAATTCTAAAGGAATATGTGGTCTTATTATTGGAAATGAAGGACAAGGCATATCTGATGACTTGGCTTCATTATGTTCGCATACAGTAAAAATTCCTATGAACGCTGGAGTTGAAAGCCTTAATGCTTCAATTTCTGGAGCTATTATAATGTACGAACTAAATAAAGATAAATTTTAATTACTTTAATAACTTTGACTTATAAGATAAAAATTGATAAAATAATTTATAGATAAATTAAATATAAAAAGGAGAATTTTATGTCAGGACATTCAAAATGGCACAATATACAAGCTAGAAAAGGAAAAAGTGATGCTCAAAAAGGGAAAATTTTTACTAAGATTGGAAGAGAAATTGCTGTAATCGTTAAACAAGGAGGAGCAGATCCTCAATCAAATCCAAAACTTAGAGATGTTATTGCTAAAGCTAAACAAAACAATATGCCAAATGACTCTATTGAAAGAAGTATTAAAAAAGCATCAGGAGAATTAAGTGGAGTAAATTATGAAAGTTGTACTTATGAAGGGTATGGCACTGGCGGCTCTGCTGTTATTGTTGAATGTTTAACTGATAATAAAAACAGAACTGCTGGCGATGTTAGACACGCTTTTGATAAGTTTGGTGGTTCTTTAGGAGCAACAGGCTGTGTAAGTTATCTTTTCCAAAGAAAAGGAATTGTTGAAGTTGAAAAAACTGAAAATACCGACAGTGATGAACTTATGATGACAGCTCTCGATGCAGGTGCTGTTGATGTTATGGAATATGATGATTATTTTGAAATAATTACAGAAGCAAACGCACATAATAATATTAGTGAAAAGCTGTCTCGAGTGGGTTATACAGTTTTAAATGCAGAAACAACTTTGGTACCTGACAATTTTGTAACTCTTGATGAAGAAAAGATTACAAAATTCAATAGAATGATAGAAACTCTTGAAGATTTGGATGATGTACAAGAAGTTTATCATAATGTAAACTTGCCAGAGGAAGAATAACAAAAAAGTATTGAAATTTATATTTTATTATGTTATAATCTTTCTATAAGGGGATATTATATGAAATATTATATGTCAAAAAATGATTGGTATAGTAATTGGGAAAAAGATAATGAAGATTGGCTAGAATACTTAGCAAGAGATGTTAGTCCTGCTCAATCACAAGTTCCTACAACTGAAATTCCAAAACAAAACATCACTAATGAGCAAAAGTCTTCTGAAATTAATTCTTCTGATTCCCAAACTAAAAGCGAATATAAACAAATGTCTTTCTTTGAATTATATCCTGACGGTTTTATGAAAAATGAAGTAGTAGCTAAAAAAGCAACTCCAAAAAGAACTAAAAAAACACAAACAAGCAAAGAAATTATAAATACAGCAACTCAGTTAGAAGGAGTTTGGGAGGACCTTGACCAAGTTATAGAAAGTCTAGATACAGAAGCAAAAAATAATAATAACATTTTCATAGATTTTCACGGAACAAAATTATATTCACTTTTAGATGATAAAAATTCTTGTTATCAAAAAGTAACCGGTCTTGATTATGAAAGTTATTGTAGGTTAGAACCTTATATTAATGAAATGTAAATAAATCATAGGGATAAATCTCTATGATTTTTATTATTCTAATCCCTTAATTATTTGACTTAATTCTATAATTATAGTAAAATATCACTATGGTAATTTTAGGAATTGACCCAGGTTATGCCATTGTTGGATATGGCATTATTGATACTAATAAACAAAATATGGTTATAGATTACGGAGCTATTACAACTCCAAAAGAAGATTCAATGGCTATTAGACTTGAAGCAATAGATGCAAGTCTTAAGTTTTTATTTGAAAAATATAAGCCTGATGTTGTTGCAATAGAAGAATTATTTTATTTTAAAAATCAAAAAACTGTAATTCAAGTAGCTCAAGCGAGAGGAGTTATTGTTCTAGCCTGTCAAAAATATTGCGGTTCAATTTATGAATATACGCCACTTCAAATAAAACAAGCCTTAACTGGCAATGGAAGAGCAGAAAAAGCACAAATTCAATATATGGTTAAAGCGATTTTAGGACTAGATAAAATACCAAAACCAGATGATGCTGCTGATGCTCTAGCAGTTGCTATTTGTCATAGCCAAACAAGTCCAGTGCTTAACTTTAATAAAGCATAAAGTCAAGGAGAAAAAATGATTTCGTTTTTAATTGGAACAATAGAAGAAAAAAGAGAAAATTATCTTTGCCTAAATGTAGGTGGAGTCGGTTTTGAGTTATGTATATCAAACAACTCCCTTGCAACGCTTCCTTTAGAAGGTAATAATATTAAAATCTATACTTATATGGCAGTAAGAGAAGATGATATTAGTTTATATGGTTTTTCATCTCAAGAAGAAAGAGACTTATTTTTTAAACTTATAACAGTAAGTGGTATAGGTCCTAAAATGGCAATATCAATATTATCAGGTTTATCTTTAAGTGATTTAACTATTGCAATAGTAAAAGGTGATGACAAACTTCTTTCTAAAATAAAAGGATTAGGTAAAAAAACCGCTGAAAGACTATGTCTAGAACTTAAAGATAAAATTTCTCCAATATCCGGAACTGAAATCAATAATGAATCAATGGACTTTGATGAGAATGCTGTTCAAATGGCAACAGATACATTGATTAGTCTTGGCATAAATAAAAATGATGCATATATGCTTGCTCGTTCATATTCTGCAAACAATGCAACAGCAGAAGAAATAATATCAAAAGCATTAAGGGGGTATAAAGGCTAATGGAAGAGACAGAAAGATTTATTACAAGTACAAAAAATCTCACTGATGCTGAAATTGAAAATTCTCTAAGACCAACATCTTTTGATGAATATATAGGACAAACAAAAGCAAAAGAAGCTTTAAAAATATATATTCAGGCCGCAAAAACAAGAAAGGAAAGTCTTGATCACGTATTACTTTATGGTCCTCCGGGTTTGGGAAAAACCACACTATCTCATATAATTGCAAATGAATTAGGTTCACAATTTAAGGTAACTTCTGGTCCTGCAATAGAGCACGCTGCAGATCTTGCAGCAATCTTAACAAACCTGAATCAAAATGATGTTTTATTTATAGATGAAATTCATAGATTAAACAAAACTGTAGAAGAGATATTATATCCCGCAATGGAAGATTTTGCACTAGATTTTATTGTTGGTAAAGGTCCATCAGCTAGAAATATGCGCTTAAAAATTAAACCTTTTACCTTAATTGGCGCTACTACTAGAGCAGGTATGTTAACAAATCCTCTACGTGATAGATTTGGTGTTATTTGCAGACTTGAACTTTACAATGCCGAGGAACTTGAAATTATAATTGAGCGTTCTGCGAACATCCTAGGTGTAAAAATTGATAAAGATGCTTGTTATGAAATAGCCAAAAGATCAAGAGGGACTCCTCGTATAGCAAATAGACTTTTAAAACGCGTACGTGATTATGCTCAAGTTATTGGCGAAGGAAATGTAACAAAAAATATTGCTATAAAAACATTACAAGTTATGGAAATAGACGACCTAGGACTTGACACAATAGATAGAAAAATTATGCTTTCCATTATGAATAAATTTGCAGGTGGTCCAGTAGGGCTTGATACTTTAGCAGCAACAATAAGTGAAGATGCAACAACTATTGAAGATGTATATGAGCCATATCTACTCCAACTTGGTTTTATTTCTAGAACTCCAAGAGGACGTGTTGCTTTAGAGCCCGCCTATAAACATTTTGGCTTAATTATGCCTGTAAAGGAGTAATCAATGGATAAGAATTTATTATTGAAAAGCAGTTACTATTATGATTTACCCGAGGAACTTATTGCTCAAACTCCAGTAGAACCTAGAGATAGTTCAAGATTGTTAGTATATGATAAAACTAAAAATACAATTGAACATAAAATCTTTTATAATATCATTGACTATCTTCATAGTGGGGATATTCTAGTAATAAATAATACAAGAGTATTACCCGCAAGATTGTTTGGTTTTAAATCTACTGGTGCAAAAATAGAAATATTACTTCAAAAACGATTAAACCTTACAGATTGGGAAGTAATAGCAAAACCAGCAAAAAGACTCAGCGAAGATACCGATATAATATTTAATGAAAATTTATCTTGCAAAATTCTTTCAAAAGGTGAATATGGTAGTTGTAAAATAAAATTTATATTTAATGGTGTATTCGAAGATAGATTAAGTGAAGTTGGACAAGTTCCACTTCCTCCATATATTCATAACAAACTAAAAGATAAAGAACGCTACCAAACTGTATACTCCAAAGTAGAAGGTTCTTCTGCAGCACCAACAGCAGGTTTACATTTTACTCAAGAATTACTTGAAAGAATTAAAAAAAAAGGTGTAGAGATTGTACAAGTTCTTTTGCATGTAGGACTTGGCACATTTAGACCTGTTAAAGAGGATAATATTCTTAAACACGATATGCATAGTGAATATATTGAAATGACAGAAGAAAATGCAAATATTTTAAATAAAGCAAAAAAAGAAAATAGAAGAATAATTGCTGTAGGAACTACTTCAGTTAGAGTTCTTGAATCCTGTACAAATGATAAGGGTATAATCGTACCACAGAAAAGAGAAACAAATATTTTTATTTATCCGCCTTATAAATTTAAGGTGGTTGATGCACTTATTACGAATTTTCATCTTCCAGAAAGTACTCTTATTATGTTGATTTCAGCTTTTGCAGGTTATGAAAATACAATGAATATTTACAAAATAGCTGTTAATGAAAAATATAGATTTTTTTCATTTGGAGATGCTATGTTTATTTATTAACTATATAAAGTATCTATTATGATAAACATAATACTAGTTATAGTATTAATATAATACAAAAAGGAGATAAAATGTCAAATTTTAGTTATGAAATTATTAAGGAATGTAAACATACTGGCGCTAGAGCTGGAATCTTACACACGCCTCACGGAGATATAGAAACACCTATATTTATGCCTGTTGGTACACAAGCAACAGTAAAGGGATTAAAACCAGAGGATTTAGAAAACATAGAAGCACAAATCATTTTATCTAATACCTATCATCTCTTTCTAAGACCAGGACACGAAATAGTAAAACAAGCAGGTGGTTTGCATAAATTTATGAATTGGAATAAACCGATTCTTACCGATAGTGGAGGTTTTCAAGTTTTTTCATTATCTAATTTAAGAAAAATAAATGATGATGGTGTAGAATTTAGATCTCATTTGAGTGGAGAAAAACATTTTATCACTCCTGAAAAAGATATGGAAATTCAAGAGGCTCTTGGTGCAGACATAATTATGGCTTTTGACCAATGTACGCCTGCAGGTTGTTCTTTACAGGAAGCAATCGAGGCACGAAGAGTTACGAAATTATGGCTTGAAAGATGTTTTAAAGCACATAAAACTGATACTCAAATGCTTTTTCCTATAGTACAAGGAAATATATTTAAGGAATTGAGAGAACAATGTGTAAAAGATTGTGCACCATTTGCAAAATGTGGAATTGCTATCGGGGGATTATCTGTAGGAGAAGAAAAGAGTGTTATGTACGATATTCTTGATTTTCTCAATCCCTTACTACCTAAAGAACAACCAAGATATTTAATGGGAGTAGGATCTCCTGATTGTCTTGTAGAAGGTTATGCTCGAGGTGTAGATATGATGGATTGCGTTTTGCCTACAAGAATTGCTAGAAATGGAACCGCTTTTACTAAAAAAGGTAAACTGGTTATTAAAAATGCAGTATATAAAGATGATTTTAGACCTATTGAAGACGATTGTGATTGTTATACATGTAAACATTTTACTAGAGCATATATAAGACATCTTATAAATGCCGATGAAATGCTAGGAGCACAGCTTTTATCTATTCATAATTTAAGAAGTTTATTAAAACTTGCTAAAGACTGCAGAAAGGCAATTTTAGGAGATTATTTTAAAGATTTTAAAGATGATTATATTGCTAATTATGATACCTCAAAATCTAGATTTTAAAAGACTTGTGAACTTTCACAAGTTTTTTATTATAATTCAATTATTGCATTTTTATGTTACATAATTATTTGACTTTATCAATTAATTATATTATACTTAATTTGATAGAGTAAATTTCTATCTATAAAAGGGGAAAATATGAGCAGTTTAAGCATTTTATGCAGTGCTGCTGTAACCGCCGGAGTAGTTAGCGGAGTAATTGCACTTATCGTCGGTGCAGTTATTGGTATTTTAATTTACGGTACTTTAACAAGTAAAAAAATAGGTAAAAGTAAATCAAATGCTGTTAAGATAATTGAAGAGGCGTACGCAGAAGCAAAAAGCATTAAAAAAGAATCATTATTAGAAGCAAAAGATGAAGCTCAAAAAATTAGAGATGATGCAAATAATGACGCAAAAGAAAGAAGAGCAGAGATTCAAAAACAAGAAGAAAGATTAGACCAAAGAGAAGAATATCTTACAAAAAAAGAAATTTTACTTGATACAAAAAGTGAACAATTAGATAATGAAAAAAACAAATTAGATGGTGATAAAGTAAAACTTGAAGAAAAGATTAAAGAACAAGAAGAAATTAAACTTCAAATCACAGAAAAACTTGAAAAAATATCAGGTTTAACTAAAAAAGAAGCTAAAGATATTTTAATAGAAAATATAACTGATGAAGCAAAAAAAGATGCAGGAATCCTTGTAAAGAACATTGAAGATGAAGCAAAAGAAAATGCAGAAAAACTTGCAAGAAACATTGTTGTTGGGGCTATTCAAAAATGTGCCACAGATCTTTCTTCAGAATTTACAGTATCATCTGTTACACTTCCAAATGACGATATGAAAGGAAGAATTATTGGTCGTGAAGGAAGAAATATTCGTGCTATTGAAAGCGTTACCGGAGTTGATCTTATTGTTGACGACACTCCAGAATCTATTACTATTTCTAGTTTTGACCCTGTAAGAAGAGAGGTTGCAAGACTAAGCCTTGAAAGGTTAATTGTTGATGGAAGAATTCATCCTGCAAGAATTGAAGAAATAGTTGAAAAAGCAACTAAAGATGTTGAAAAAATCATTAAAGAAGCAGGGGAAAATGCTTGCAATGATGTAGGTATTTACAATTTAAATCCTGAACTAGTAAAGGTTCTAGGTAGACTTAAATATAGAACTAGTTATGGACAAAATTGTTTAAAACATAGTATTGAAACATCTGTTATTGCAGGCCTTCTTGCAACAGAACTTGGAGTTAATGTGCAAGTTGCAAAACGCGGAGGTTTGCTTCACGATATTGGTAAAGCTCTTGATCACGAAGTTGAAGGGACCCACGTATCTATTGGCGTGGATTTAGCGAAAAAATATAAAGAAAGTGAAGAAGTAGTTCATTGTATTCACGCTCACCACGGAGAGGTGCCATTTAATTCTATAGAAGCTATACTTGTTCAAGTAGCAGATGCTATTTCAAGTGCTAGACCAGGAGCTAGAAGAGAAAGTCTGGAAAATTACATTAAACGCTTACAGCAACTTGAAAGTATTTGTAACGAATTCAATGGGGTTGAAAAATCATTTGCAATTCAAGCAGGTAGAGAAGTCCGTATTATTGTTAAGCCAGATCAAGTTAACGATAATAATGCACTCTTCCTTGCAAAAGATATTTCAAAGAAAATAGAACAAGAAATGCAATATCCTGGACAAATTAAAGTTGTTGTTATAAGAGAAAAAAGATTCACAGAAACAGCCAAATAAAAATTATAAAAATCATACTGTTTAAGTATGATTTTTTTTTATTTATTTTAAAAACTTCTATACATTTTTAAATATTTTAATATAACGAATCATTTTATTATTGAATATTTTTAAGTCTCTTATAATAATATAGTTATATGGAAAATTTGATTGATTTCTTTTTAAACAATTTTGAAAATTGTGTATGGCTGGCAATAATGATTATTTCATTATGTCCAAGCCTTGAAAGTAAAATAGCAATTCCTTTTGCAATGAATACAGATATTTGGGGCGATAAAGCATTTTCTCCAATAATGGCATTAATTTTAAGTTTTATAGGTTCTCTACTTCCTTGTTTTTTAATAATGATTTTAGCAAGAAAGCTTAAAAAGAAAACTAGCGGTTTCGTTTGTTCTAAATTTTTAAATCGTTATTCTTCTAAAAGTTCACAAATTGACCAAAAAGCAAATAACTTTGTAAAATATCTTTCTTTAACAGGTTTTGTAGCAATTCCTTTACCTCTTACAGGCGTTTGGGCAAGCAGTCTTATAGCTGGTTTTACGAATTTAGAATTTAAATATTCCTTTTTATCCATTGCAATAGGTAATTTTATCTCTGCTTCCGCTATCACTTTACTATGTACATTATTTACAAATTCCATTTCTTATATTTTGATAATTTCTTTAATCATTATAATAATATTTTTTCTTTTTGATTTATTCATTTCAATGTTTAAAAATTTTAAAAAAGCGACAGTATAACTGTCGCTTTTTATTTAACTAT